>JANRLZ010000126.1:0-18978 GCA_033762055.1 Saprospiraceae bacterium | reverse complement strand
AAAGGATTTACGACCTCGGAGAGGTCGAATATTTGTGTCACCTTCATGTGGAACAACTGTTACATTAACCCCAGGCGGTGCGACCTCTCCGAGGTCGGTTATGAATGAACCCGGGAGGGCTACAAATATGCGACCTCTCCGAGGTCGGGCTTGAAAATGTGTACCCTCTCAAATCTTTTTACACAACCCCGCTACCTTTTTTTTTCAGGCAAATGCAACCCCTGGGTGGAGGCCCTTACCTAATTGGGCAAAAGGTTTTTCGAAAATACCATTGCTTCTTTCTTTTTCACTTTAAAATTCTCGACCGAACATGTTTAAAGCACTCAAATTCTTTCTGTTGCCCCTGGCAACCCTGGTCATGGTGGCCATTGCCTGCAACAAATCATCCGACATGACAACCGATGAACTTGTAGATGAGATCCTTTACAATGCCCAGGAGCGCGGCGGTATGGGGCGTTTTGGTTGTTACGAACTTATTTTCCCGGTGGCCATCACCTTGCCCGACGGTACGACGGCGGATATTGATTCGTACGATGATCTCAAACAAACCCTGCGCGCCTACTTCGAGGCCAATGGCGGCGGTCCGCGTCATCATGGTCAGCGCCCGCGTATCTCGTTTGTTTTCCCGATTTCGGTGGTGTCGCAGGATGGAGAGGTGATTACGGTCAATTCAGAAGAAGAGATGCGCGCACTGCGCGCCGAATGTGAAGGAACCTTTGGCAACCACGGTCCGCAAGGCCACGGGCAACACGGGCTGACCTGTTTCGAACTGGTGTTCCCGATCACCATTCAGTTCCCGGACGGCACGACTGCAACCGCCGCTGATCGTCAGGCATTGCATCAGTTGATTCGTACCTGGCGTCAGAACAATCCCGGCGCTGCCGCTCGTCCGCAGATTGTTTTCCCCATCACGGTGCAGATGGACGATGACGGATCGCTTGTTACGCTCAACAGCCGCGAGGAGCTCCGGCAGTTGAAAGAGGATTGCGAATGACAAAAAGAAACGATTGGTTCGATTGGTTCGATTGGTTCGATTGATCCGATTGGTTCGATTGATCCGATTGATTCGATTGGTTCGATTGATCCGATTGATCCGATTGATTCGATTGATCCGATTGGTTCGATTTCCTTCCGTTGTTGGCGTCCTCGCCCATTCCGACTCGTTTGGATGGAATAAGTATCGTACGGACGATTCCGCTTCGCCCTGGTTGTTGGCGAGGCGCCAACAACGGCCAAAAATAAACCCCTCATCAAACTCACATACAGAACATCTCATGCGGACGTGTCGCTGGTCATCGGATCGGCGGCACGTTTTTTTTAATGGTGTACCCTGAGAAGTACGCGATAGGTAGCACGGCGTTCACGCCGTCGGGATAAGAGGCGTTCACGCCTCAGATAACGCGCCGTAGCGCCGCAAAGGGTACTTTCCAGGACAGCGTTCACGCCTCAGATAACGCGCCGTAGCGCCGCAAAGGGTACTTTCCAGGACAGCGTTCACGCCTCAGATAACGCTCCGTAGTGACGCAAAGGGTACTTTCCGGGACAGCGTTCACGCCTCAGATAACGCTCCGTAGTGCCGCAAAGGGTACTTTCCAGGACAGCGTTCACGCCTCAGATAACGCGCCGTAGCGCCGCAAAGGGTACTTTCCGGTACAGCGTTCACGCCTCAGATAACGCTCCGTAGCGCCGCAAAGGGTACTTTCCGGTACAGCGTTCACGCCCTGCTACCTGGAGACAAGATGCGGATGGTCATTTATGCTCAAATGAAAACGGGATTTAAATCATTGAAAATCAAATTAATCCATCTTGTTTGCCATGCAAATCACAATAATCGCCGTAAAGAATGGCTGACAAGTAAATAAAACAAGCGACCTGCGACACGCCGAAAAAATTAAATTTTGCATCTAAAGAACTAAAAAGACAAAAAAAGGCTTATTGCTTAAAAATGCTCTTACTGTGACTGGATATTCACACCCTTCAAAATGTTTCACCTATGAAACCCTTTTTTTTCTCCGGTACCACAGGCTGCGCATTTTTTCTTACCCTCCATTTTCTGGCTGCCCAGGAAGCCGAATGTACCATTGGTACCTGCGGCCGTTGCAACGCGCCAGGCGATTCGATGGGCGATAAATCCGACCGTCCTTTTTTCCTCTGGCGGAATGCCTCGGTGAGCGGCGGTCAAATCACCCTGCCGTTTAAAATCAGGCGCAGTCCGCAGCACAATACCTTCCGGCTCACAACTGATGTGACGCTTGGCGGATTTATCGGTTATACCCGCCGTATTTCTCAAAAGCACGATTATTTTCTCACCGTTCCGCTTACGGCAGGACTGACGTTTATCAACCTGTCGGAAAGCAACACATCGCTCGACTTGATGGCGGCAGGCGGCGAAGACCTGGTGCCCGGACTGACCTGGAGTACCGGACTGGTGTTGCAGCTGGATCGGTATAGCCTGGGCCTGATGTTTGGCAAGGATTACGCCGGCAGTGTAGGCGATCAATGGGAATACCACGGTAAAATGTGGTGGTCATTTGGCGTGGGTTTTGTGTTTTTGCAATGATTTCCAGTTTCTTTTCAGACCTTTGGGAGAATGAAACCGCTGTTCCATTTCGTTGTCACCCTGCTGGCGTATGCCCTGTGCGACCTCGCCTGGCTCAACTTGTTTGCACGGAATTTTGTACAGCGCTCGGTCGGGCATTTTCTGGCGCCCAAACCCGATCTGGCGGCAGCGGCGGTGTTCTACCTGATCTTTACCACCGGATTGCTCTATTTCTGCGTCTGGCCGGCCGCTACCCAACGCCAGGCCATGCTGAATGGCGCTTTGTTTGGCCTGGTTACTTACGGCACCTACGAGCTTGTCAACAAAGCCCTGCTCGACCGCTGGCCTTTGTCGCTGGTACTGGTAGATATGGCTTGGGGGGTGTTGGTGGGGGCGGTAGTGAGTTGGATGTCGTTTAAAATTCGGGTGTTTTTTCAAGCTCCATGACCTTCTCCATTCTTTTTTCCGACGATCATTTCGTTGCCATCAACAAGCCGCCCGGTATTCTGATGCACCGGACACGCATCAGTGAAGACACTGTTTTTGTGGTACAGGTACTGCGCGATCAACTGAACCAGCGCGTTTTTCCCATTCACCGGCTCGATCGGGCTACTTCCGGCGCTTTGATACTCGGCAAGACCGCTGAAGCCGCCGGTCGTCTTGGCGAACAATTCATGGAAAAATCGGTGGAAAAAAAATACCTCGCCATTGTGCGCGGCTGGCCGCCGGAAACCGGCACGGTGGATTATGCCCTGGCCGACCCGGAATCGGGAAAAGGCCCTTTGCAGGCCATTACCCATTTTACCCGTCTCGGCACTTCTGAAATTGACCATGCCATCGGATTGCGCCACAAAACCGCCCGTTTTTCGCTCATGGAAGCCGAACTCGAAACGGGTCGACGCCACCAGATCAGAAAACATTTCGCCCACCTCAATTACCCCGTCATAGGCGACAAACGCCACGGCGATGTGAAACACAATACCTACTTTCGCGTGCACTTCGGTTTGCAAAGGATGTTCCTGCACAGTCATTTACTGGCTTTTAAACATCCGTTTACCGATGAAAACATCCGCATTGCCGCTCCGGTGGATGCCGAATTTGAAAACACCCTGCAATTGCTCGAACTCTATCCATTCTATAAAACAATAAGCGGCAACGCCTGACCATTGATCCGGCCGCGCTACGAAAACAACCTTTTTTTGCCCGTTAAATATGCAAATAGAACGCTACACCCTTCGCGCCGGCAGTATCGCCCATCTTCGGCGACTGTCGGAAACACTGCCGCCGCCTGCCACGCATGAGGTAAGGGTGTCTGTTAAAGCCATCGGACTCAATTTCGCCGACGTTTTTGCCATTTGGGGGCTGTATGGCGCCACGCCCAAAGGGGAGTTTACACCCGGGCTGGAATACGCCGGCGTGGTGGAAACGGTGGGAGCGGACGTGAAACATTTACGTCCCGGCGACCGTGTCATGGGGGTGTCGCGTTTTGGCGCCTACACCACGGGGTTGAATATTGATGCACGATACGCCCTTCCCCTGCCGGCAGATTGGGATTTTGCCACCGGTGCGGCGTATCTGGTGCAAACCCTGACGGCCTATTACGGTATGACGACCCTGGGCGCCCTGCAGCGCGGCCAGACGGTGCTGATTCACAGCGCAG
Organism: Saprospiraceae bacterium; assembly: GCA_033762055.1. Classification (GTDB taxonomy): domain Bacteria; phylum Bacteroidota; class Bacteroidia; order Chitinophagales; family Saprospiraceae; genus M3007. The sequence continues at coordinate 14,779 of JANRLZ010000126.1, read as the reverse complement.
TCGGGGGCGTGGGGCTGCAAGCCCTGAAAATTGCCCGGGCTTTCGACTGTTATGCCATCGGAACCGTGGGGAGCGCCGCCAAGACTGAATTTGCAATGGCTGAGGGTTACGACCGGGTCATTGTACGCGGAAAAGATTTTGAAACACAATTGCGGGCGGCGCTCGAGGGGCGTGCCCTCCATTTGTTGATGGACAGTGTGGGTGGCCCTTATTTCAGCATTCCATTTTCCATGCTGGCGCCCATGGGGCGGGCTGTTGTGTTTGGCTCGGCACGGTATGCCACCAGCGGCGACCGTCCCAACAAACTCCATCTGTTGCGCCACTATTTTACTCGTCCGAAAGTGGATCCCCAAAAACTCATTGAAAAAAACCGTGCGGTGATGGGATTCAACCTCATCTGGCTGTACCAAAATGCCGAATTGATGCAACAACTCCTTGTCGAACTCGACCGGCTGAAACTACGCCCTCCTCATGTGGGCCATGTATTCAAATTCGAACAACTGCCCGACGCCGTGCGGTTGTTTCAGACCGGAAAAACAAAAGGCAAGGTAGTGGTGGAAGTTTGAGCAGGAAATACGATTTCATACAAATGCCGTGATTTGACCGCTGTTGACGGCATCCGGTTTTTAAACATTCATAACCCGTAACAAAAACACCCGATATGCAGGAAACAACGCCGCTCGACGCCGATCTTCCGTTTGATGCCTCCGAGGATGAACGCCCTGCCGGGCAATGGCTGGAAGGATACTGGACGCAAATGGCCTATTGGGCCAAACGCATTACCTGGAGTTTATGGGCTTATCTGGCCATATTCGTTTATTCCAATCTGTGGCTGATCGAGTTTATGGATGATAATATGATGGCAATCATCATTAATCTTGCGTTTTCGCTATTTTTATGGGCATTGCCCTTGGGATTGCTCAGCTACTTTACGTACACATTCAGCCACTTGCTTGAAGCGGCTCCTCAGACCGGCGAAACCCATCGGGTTGAAAAGGCCTGGAAGCGATTGCGGCAAATGTTGTGGACGGGTATGGTGATTGTAGTCATGCTGCTGGTGTCCACAGGCGCCACCATGTATTATACCTACAGAATATCACAAACACAAAACATGAATATGGAAGAAGTGATCCCGCTGCAATCGGAGGGCGAAGAAGGCGAAACGATGGAGTACGACGAAGAACAGGGGGAATAATTTTAAAAATAAAAAAACATGACACAAGAAGAAAAACCGGAAAACACGCCATCCGGCGGATTGGCGCTGACCGACTACCTGCTGGAACGTATGACCAGGGCAGCCCGTATCGGGGCGCCGGTGATGCTGTTGTCCCTGTTGCTGGCCATTTTGAACGGCTTTATGTTGTTATACGAATTTTCAGTATGGTTTTCGGCGCTCGAAAGCGACTATTATTTGATGGAGGGCGCCAACCTGTACGAGGCGTTTGACGCCCTGATCTCGGTGGCGCTGCTCTACCTGTTTATACGCGGCGTTGTGGACGGTCGCCAGGCTTTTCAATACCTGCGCGACAGCGCTACCGACGATGAGGCCCTGCTCGAAGGCAATGCGCGACTGGCGGCCATGTTGCGCTGGTTTGCGCTGTTCGGGATTGTATTTATCGGAACGTTGTTGTTGCAGAAGTTATGGCATTATTTGATGTCGTAGTTCGCAAACCGTACGTAATAGATCCTGCCTTATATACCGTGTATGTAAATCTTCTCTGCGAGCGCATCTTTTGTTAAAATTGACTGTTTGGCTCACTTTTTTCGGAAAGGAGCGTCCTGTGCCATAGGCGCAATGGCGCACACGACCGCCATGTCTTACACTTGAAAAACAAACGATTATGCACCAGAACCTCATCCAGCTATTTCTGAGTAGTGCCTTGCTATTCCACAGCTCCTGTACCTATGCCCAGCAACTCCCCGGTAAACCGCTGCTTTATCCCATTTTTGAAAATGGCCGCTACGGGTACATTGACGAACTAGGTGAACTACGCATTCCTCCGCGTTTTATGGCTGCCGGTGTATTTTCCGAAGGTTTGGCAGCGGTTCGAGAAGGTGGCCGGTATGGTTATATTCATACAGACGGACGTTTTGCAATAGCGCCCGTTTACGATTTTGCCGAAGCCTTTCAGTCGGGCGAAGCACAAGTCTGGAACAATGGTGAGGCACAACGCATCAATACAAAAGGCAAACGCATCGGCGGCCCGTCGAAGGGAAAAGAGGATCATAGCAAGTATTCCGACGACCTCTGGATGCACAATGAAAGACTCCAGGAAAAAGCCGAAGCCCTGGGTTATGATCTGATAACGCCAGTTTTCCACGAACGCCGTTTTGCTGAAATCAACAACAAATGGTATCTCACTGATGCACAGGGGCGCCGACTCGATGATGTTTCCTTTCAACAAATATTTATGCTTGATTCAGGCCCGATCAACTGGGAAGAAATATGGCGCGACGGACTGGCTTTTGTCGAAACGGAAGCCGGTGTCGGCGCCATAGATTTCGACGGCAATTTTGTTGTCAAACCTCGTAGCCTGGATTTTAAAGTGCGCTATTTTTCCCGCTATGGTGATATAATAATGCTGGGCAAAGAAGATAACGAAAGTGACGATTACAATTACCGCTTCGGCTTTTGGAACTGGAAGCGCAATCTGTTCGTTGCCCCTGTTTTTCATGAAATTGCTGGCGAAGACTTTGAGCACGGCGGTTTGATTGCTGTCATACAGGACGGTCGCCCTGGTTACATCACTCCGGAAGGTGAGTACCGCTGGCGCCAGGCAGCCGGAAAAGATTCGGAGATACATCAATTGAACATAGACTATATGCTACGCGGCAGCTTTTATGCTGCATCGCCACCTGACGAACGTTATGCAGGTTATGGCGGCTGGGGCGGCTCTCACAACCAGTCACAAAAGATTTCCGACCACGCTGCGTTTGAACCTGGCAAGATTACGCTTCAGGTAGATACCACAAAGACTCGTCCGTATGGAGGGAATTACATGGGTTATGCCTTAACCTTCGCCAATACCGGCGCAGATACACTGGTGTTAAACGCTCAGGACAGCCGTCTGTACATGCGCTTGCAGGCGCTGGATGAAAAAGGCGAATGGCGTAATGTGATGTATCTGCCCTCAAGTTGGTGCGGCAACAGTTACCATCAGGTGTTTCTGGCGCCCGAAGAATACTGGGAATTCACAACGCCGGCAATGTCAGGTGGTTTCCGCACCCGATTGCGTATTGAATTACAAACGCAGCGAAACGAAGGCGCTACGTATTACAGCAATGAATACGAAGGCAGCATCAACCCCGCCCAGTTCTGGCGAAAACTTGATTATGCGCCAAATTCCATCATGGATCCCTACGACGATTAACGGATGACGGCGATTGATAGATTTTCCCGCAGATGCCTCGGATTTTATTCCCGGGAATACCTCTAAAAATCGGAAAACCTGTGAAAAATCTGCGACCTCTGCGGGAAATATGCCACAGGTTATCGTGTGGCGATCTGCAAGGATTTTACCCCTGTTTTGCCTTGCCGGGTTTTGAGTTGCAGCCAATAGAGGCCATCGGAAAGGCCGGCGAGGTGCAAGGTTTGTTCGGATTCACCATTGAGATTGAGCACCGAAATCTGGCGGCCGTTGACATCAGAGATCGTCAGTTGTGTCGGCGCGTCGCCGGGATCGGCAGCGTAACGCAGGGTGATGTCGCCGGCGCTGGGATTGGGGCTCACCTGAAATTCAATGGATACCGACTGGGCGGTGCGAGCCAGGTCCTGGGCCTGATCGGCATCGAGCAGACGGGCCAGGTCGGCGAAATTACCGAGTTCGAGTTGGCCGTTGAAAAATACAAGCACAAACTCATCGGCGGAGCCAACGAGTAAAACCAGATCGGTGAGCGTGCTTTGGTCTTCTCTGACCCAGATGCGTACCTTGTCGTCGTTGTCGCGTACGCTCAGCAATTCATCCATATCGCCGGGTACGAGATCCAGTGCTTCGCGGTAAAGCGAGGGGGCTTCCCGGGTTTCGTCGGCGGCGAGGATGGTGAGGCTGCCGATGTTTTTCACTACGTTTTGCAGTTGTTTCCAGTCTTTGTCTTCCACCTTTTCGTGGGTGGCGGTTTCAAGCAGGTCTTTACTGACGAAAGCGAAGGTGAATTTGGGGTCATTTTTGTGCCGGTTGGCAAAATCCTGAAGACCGGAAGTTTGGGCGGGTAGAAAAACACAAAAGAGCAGCATTGCTGCAAAGGAGAGCAATAATTGTTTCATAACTTAAAAATGTAGTGGTTGAAGATCGCGCGTCGTGCGCCAGGGAAAGACCCTTCAGTTTAAAAAATGTTACGCAGGGGTTGCGCAATTTTTTCCAACTTCCAACAACGGACATAAATTTGTATATTTGCAGAAATTGACCAGATATGTCCGTCATTAAACTTCCCTTGCTTTATGCGGGTTCAAAAGGAGAAACCCGCCTCTACACACTTTTCGACAGCGGCGCCAATCTGTCGTGCATCAACCCCGACTTTGTAGAAAAGCTGGAAACTCCGACCCGATTAGGTCGAAAAAGACTGATTTCAACGGCAGCGGAAGGCCACTATATTGAAATTACTGAAGCGATTCGACTCGACTTCTACCTCAATGACGTCCTTTTGTCCGACGAATTTCTGGTTGTTCCCAGTCTCAGCGAAGAAGCCATCATAGGGGCGGCTACCATGCAGAAATGGCGTATCAAACTCGATTTTGAGCACGACACCGTCTTTGTAGATCCCAAAGTCGCGAAAATGCAGTTGATTTAGCAACGATCAAAAAAATAAGGAGAATCAATGAATTACAACGTTTCCACGCCGGAAGATTACATCCTGGCCATGGACGAAGAACGGCGTCCTGCATTTGAAAAACTTCGCGAAACCATCATTGAAAACATCCCGGATGGATTTCAGGAATCCTTTGGCTACGGCATGATCGGTTATGTCGTGCCGCACACGCTTTACCCCCCCGGCTATCATTGCGACCCGAAACAAGCCTTGCCTTTTGTCGGAATTGCCGCACAAAAACAGGCGCTCACCCTCTACCACATGGGCTTGTATGCGCAGGATGATTTATTAAACTGGTTTGTAGAAGAATACCCCAAACACAGCAAACGCAAACTTGATATGGGTAAAAGTTGTATCCGATTCAAAAAAGCAGATGAAATTCCCTACGCGCTCATTGCCGAACTGATGCAAAAAATGACGGTGGAAGACTGGGTAATGGTGTATGAAGAGAAGTTGAAGCGGTAAACGGTCTTAGAGATGATTACCATTTAACATCAAACAAACATGAAACTACTACTACTTGCCTCATTCAATCTTTTGTTGTTTTCTTCCTCCTTGTCCAGTCAATGGGTGACAACGGAGGGGCCTTACGGCGGCTATGTATGGGAAACCCATGCCAACGACTCGTATATTTTTGCGGTAAAGCAATCCGGCATCTATCGCTCTTCGGATGAAGGGCTCCATTGGGAAGCCTGTAATTATGAACATGATGGCAGCCGGTTGCAGGTAGAAGGCTCGCGGCTTTTGGCCAGTTTCGGCAGTCTGGAAAGTGGCGAAATGAGTTTCTCCCCCGACAACGGCAACCTGTGGTTCAAAGTGCAAATGCCTCCCGATATTCCACTGGTAACCAATTTTTCAGTAACAGGAAATACGATCCTGTTCACCCATGCCAATAAACTATGGCACACCGCCAACCTGGGGCAACAGTGGAATCAGATTGAATTTGCCGGCGAACCATTCCAGCGTCCCTTTTTGCTGGGGACTTTTGAAGGAAAAGTGTATGCCAGCAACCGTACCCGTCTGTTAAGTTCCGAAAATGGAGTTACCTGGTCTTATATCGGAACCGTGCCGGGCAATGCCGCAGCCAACAACATTCGAAAATTTGCCAAACATGGAAACATGATGGTATCGCTCGTCGGCCAAACCCTGGGACGATCGCTCAACGAAGGGCTGCAATGGGATATCGCTGCCAGCGATGCCAACCAAAATCTGGGCAACAACACACGCTTCAGTTGCGAATCGAATATTTGGTATGCCAGCACAGGCAAACAAATGTTCCACTCAACGGATGGCGGTCTTTCCTGGTCATTTATTGACCCCGATGGCCCTTTTATTTACTACCATAGCAGTAAAAACAATGTCATTATCGGCCATCAGTTAGGTTACGGTCTTTTTCGTTCTACCGACGGCGGTCAAAACTGGCAACCCGCCAACAGCGGCCTCAGCGGCTCCGATGTTCTCACAATCGGCGCGCACCAACAAGCGCTCTGGGTTTGGGATGAATCTGGCGCAAGTCGCCAGGATCCGGTTTCATTTAACTGGGATGTGCCGCCAACATTCCCCGTTTCTTCATTGATTGGCGCTTTCAACACCATTTATTCGCATAAAACCGCGCTTTTTGTACGCAGAGACCACAACGAATTATGGCGTACAACCGATGAAGGCCAAACCTGGCAGCAGGTGACGCCCGCTCCGGCCATCGTCAGTTCCGATTTTGTGGAATTTAACCAGAAAGGCGATTCACTTTTTCTGACCGGCGAGTATTTCGACACCTATCTGAGTACCGACATGGGCGATCATTGGACGCTCTTAAACCCTGAAATAAACAGTCAGATCGGATCATCCATGAAAGATATGGCGGCGACCAGGACGGGCTGGTTTGTTTCGGATCAGCAAAACGTGTATCGTTTTGATGAAGCCGCCCATAATTGGATGCCTGCAGGAGCGCCGGCGCCATTCGGCGACACCGTTGACTGGATCCGATTGTACGGCACTCCCCGTTTTTTATTTGCTCATGTAGATCTGGATCGTATTTTCCATTCCGCCGACCATGGTGAAACCTGGACGGAGGTATTTTTCCCATTTCAGAATAACCTTGTATATTCAGCAGAATATGAGGTGACCTTCACTGAAATTGGCGATGAAGTAGTCGCATTCTTTGAAAGAGAAGGACTTTTTGTCTCTCACGACCTGGGACTTACCTGGGATTCGCACAACGAAGGACTGCCGGCGCCTACACTTAGCACCGGTTTTGCTTTCATTGGTGAGCGAATGTGGATCGGCATGTACTATTACGGGTTGTACGAACGTCCCGTCTCCGATCTCGAACCACTTTCAGTTCATACTGCGAAGGGGTCAAACAATCCGGTCGAGTTATTCCCTAATCCCTCTAATGGTCGGGTCGTTTGTAAAATCAACCAGCCGATTGCCGGTATGGCACGGTTCGAAATTTACAATTTACAAGGGCAGGTCATGCAACAAAATCTTGTTGCAGCGCAACAGGAACAGGAATTGGATGTACGGGTACCTCCTGGTACTTATTGTTTGCGGGTCATCACAGCGCAAGGACATTTTTCCCAACTTTTTCAAGTAGTTGAACGATAGAATCTAACGCGGTTTACAAGTTTAGGGCTTGTCGGTTTTGTGCCAATACAATCCCCTCTCTCCTTGTGAACCGCGTATTCAAGTTAAAAATCCAGTCGGTACGCCAACACCGGAATCAAAGGCGCCTGGTACCAGGTTGCTACCTGCTTTGTTTGGGCATTGTAAAACTTCCCGCCTATATTCTGGCGGTTGCTCACATTTTGAATATCGAGCGATAACGTGGTGGTAAGGTGGCGATAATTCCGCTTTATTCTGACCCCGATATCGGCGCGGAAATAAGCCGGCATAATGAGTTCAAACGCCTGATCTTCCTTGTAAACCGTTTCGCCTTTTGCTTCCGATGCCGCCAGGTCAATCGGCGTGTCGCGGTGACCGCCGGTAGTAATCAGTTTAAAATTCAGGCCAAATGAGCGGTTTTTGTTCCGGCGGTTCCAGCCCCATTCTTTGCCGGCTGTAATGGTAGCCGCATATCGGCTGTCGTAACGTGTGTTGCGCCATACCAGATCCGAACCCCGATACTCCGAACGGAACAGCGACAGCGTACTCATCCAGTACAAACCTTTGTGAAGGAATTGTTCGCCCGTTAGTTCCAGTCCGTAGTTGCGACCCAGTCCCGTATTTTCCAGGCTGCGCCACACGATTCCGTCAAACTGGTTGAGAAGGGAATATGAACCGGATTCGTTTCTATCCACGGGTACGTCATACAGATGTTGGTAGTAAACTTCTCCCTTGAAATGCAGTTTTTTCAGCGGAAAATAATCGTAACCCAACACGAAATGCTGCGCCTTGCTCATGTCGAGATCCGGATTGAGCAACTCGCCCTGTTCGTTTTTGACAAAATAGGTCCCAATAGGCGCCACCTGCGCGTGTACCCCGTAGCCCAGACTGAAGGCATGCTGCCGGTTGTGTGCGTATTTGATAGCCGCTCTCGGTTCGATGGAGACTTTTTGGTTGAGCAACATGGCCAGCGCATGTACCCCGAAGTTAAACGTCAGACGGTCGGTTGGACGGTATTGCCACTGACTGAAAGCCTGCACTGTCTGGGTGTTTCCATGTTGTTTCAGCTGTTCCTGCAAACGTTCACTTTCTACGTCGTATTGATATTGTTGCAATTTATACCCCAGTAAATTGACATACACTCCGGAGCGGAGGTAGTGCCGGGCATTGAACTTGTGGCTCAATACGGTCGAAATTGTTCCCTTTGTTTGCCGGTTGTTGGTGTTAAAATTGAGGCGCAGCCGGTAATCGGGCAGCAGGTATTCCTCGGCATCCAGTCCGTTTTCTGTTCCGGATACCACGAGTGCCGTGCGGAGGTGGGTGTTTGCGCCCCAGATTTTGCTGTGGGTAAGTCCGACCACGCCTGTGTTGGCTTTAAAAACATAAGGGTAGCGGTTTTGTGAATCCTCGTTCCATGCAGCCGTATCCGGTTTGCCCTGAAGCGACTGTTTGCTCAGTCCTCCCAGTCCAAACAGGGAGAAACTGCCGAATTTGCCGGCAGATTGCCATACATTGAAAGAAAGATCCTGAAAATTGGTGATGGCATCACCCAGCGGAACGCCCATTTGCGCCAGCAGCGACAAAGTGGAGTAGCGGTAATTGACGAGGTATGAGCCGGCGTTTTTCCCCTGACTCAGTGGCCCTTCTGCCGCAAGATCGAGTCCGAGTACACCCGCCTGAACGGTAAATTCCCGCCGGTCGCTGTTGCCTTTACGCAAGCGCAAATCGAAGACGCCCGACAGAGCGTTGCCGTATTCAGCGGCAAAGGCGCCGGTGGAAAAATCGGAATTGCTGAGCAGTTGAGAACTCAGGATGGAGATACCGCCGCCCGAATTGCCCACCGAAGAAAAATGGTTCGGATTCGGAATGTCAACGCCTTCCATGCGCCAGAGCATGCCGTTGGGCGAGTTGCCGCGGATGACAATGATGTTGTTGCCGTCGTTGGCCGAAATAACCCCTGCAAAGGAGGTGGCCATGCGTGCCGGGTCGTTGACGGCAGCCGCAAAACGCCGGGTTTCCTCCACCGAAAATGTGCGGGCCGATACGAGTGAAAATTCATTGAGCGGCTTTTCCTTGTCCAGCGTCGCCGTAATGACGACTTCTTCCTGTTCCAGTACGGTTTCTTCCATTTCGATGATCAATTCGGTTTCCTTGCCGGCATCGAGGGTGATGTTGTGCAGCACGGCATTGCGGTAACCGATGTAAGTGACGAGTATGGTGTATTTCCCGACCGGAAGATGGTTGAAACGAAAACGCCCGGCTGCATCGGTCATAGCGCCTGCCAGACGGGAATGAATCGAGTCGGCAGCGGCGATTTGTACGGTAGCGCCAATGAGTTCGTGGCGCACACCTTTATCGAGTACCTGGCCTTTGAGGGTTTGTGTTTGGGCGAAAATTTGAAAAGGGCAAAGCAGAATCAGGCTTGCGAAGAGCGCAAGCACGCGTTTTTGTACATTCATAGCCTAAAAAAATGGAGTGGGTTTTTGTTGTTGCCGAATAGCGGAGGCCGACCGGGTTTTCACCAGAGGCTGTCCACAGGTCAGTGCTGTCTAAAAACTGACCTGTGAGACGGTCTCTGCGTACGATGTGGGGGGCGGTTTAATTTTGGAAGGATGACCGGACAGGCGCTGCCCGGTTGTACCATCAAGGCTGAGGTTTTTAAGCGTTTATTGGGAAATTGTTCAAATTGAAAATCAAGGCGTCTCCAAGGCAAATAACTTGGTTTTTGATTTTATAAAACCATAAGGCATTGGTTTTCAAGAAGAAGGATCCCCGGCATACGCTTGTTTGACATCCAGTGTAAGAGGTTTATTGCTTGCGTACCGAACCCGATCCGGAAATATGGGCGTTTACGGCAGGATCACCCTGGTAAATTACGCTGCCCGAGCCGGAAATATCCGCATCAAGGATTTGTAAGGCATGCACATATACATCGCCGCTGCCGGAAATTTCCACATCGGCCCTGTCAACCACAAAGTCGAAAGCGTCAATTTTTCCGCTTCCCGAAACGTCGCCGTTCAATTTTTCAGCCAGTCCGCGCAATTCAATAGTTCCGCTGCCTGATACATCGGCGTCGGCATGGTCGAAATTGGCCTGTTGCACAAGGATACGACCGCTGCCGGAAACTTCGAGTTCGAGCGACTGTCCCTGGATGGTATCGAGTACTTCGATGGAACCGCTGCCGCTAAGGTCGAAAGCGTCCCACGACGGCGCTGTGACACGTACTTTCATATTATCTACCCCCCACACGTTGCCGCGGAAATATACCTTCAACACGCCCGACTCTACCCGGGTCTCAACCAGTGGCATGGCCGTTTCTTCACAGGTAATTTCAACTTTATATCCGTCGCCGATGCGCACTTCTGCGTCGGCAGGAACATTAAGTTCGAGTCCGTGAAAACCGGTTTCCTCGAATTCCATGGTGATTAACTCGCCTTTGGCGCGGACGGACAAAGGGTCACAGGCTTCAAAAAGCGGCAGTGCGAGCAAGAGCGCAAGGAGCCATTGGCTTTGTTTGAACATGGGATGAATCATAGCAAATCTTTTTTAATGGATGATGTGATCTTGTTTTTGCCCTGTGACACCGATTCCTTGTTTTTACCCTGACCTTATCTGAAAAAAAATTTCGGTCATGTGGAACGAGACGTCTGTTTCTTTTTAGAAAAAGCATTGGTTTTCAATTGAATAGAAGCGAATCACAAGTCTGGTTTTTTACTGAAAATTATTTTTTTGCATCCTTTCTGCCTTTTTTACAAAGCGTCCAAAAAATGCGAAAACAAGCCGGCAGAGAACACGCATTGCACAAAGGTGAGGGCCCTGTGCAACGAGTGCCAAGGGCATCGTGATGAAACGGATAATCCGGTGGATGAAGGAACAAATCCGGGGATCGAAAACTGCTGGAGAAAATACCTTCGGTTGTTTTTCAAAAAAATTTACACTTGACATCAGGGTAAGCGCAGACCTTTGGTGTCTCAAATACAGCACCAGTCTTGACGCAATCGGAAATCCAACAAATAGCGGCCCTGCGGGAGGGCGATGAACAGGCGTTCGATGCCCTGTTCAGAACCTGGTATGAGCCCCTGGTGCGTTTCGCCTGTTCTTTTACCGAGGGCGATGCGGATGAAGCGGAGGAACTGGTGCAGGAAACTTTTGCCAAACTATGGATACAACGCGACGGGCTGGATGTGAAATATTCGATAAAAGCCTATCTCTACCGGATGGTGAATAATGCCGCGTTGAACCGCTTGCGGGCGCAACGCGTCCATAGTCGTTATACCGAACACCAGACCAGACAGATGGAACACGTCCACGAAACGCTGAGCGACGACCCTGATTTGGGGCGGCGTATTGCTACCGCACTGGAATCGCTGCCAAACCAATCGCGACAAGTATTCGAATTGAGCCGTTTTGAATCGTTGAAATACCGTGAAATTGCCGAACATTTGGGTATTTCCATTAAAACTGTCGAAACGCACATGGGAAAAGCCCTGCGTCTGCTTCGACAGGAACTGGCAGCATACCTGAGCCTTGTTTTAACCCTCATCAAACTAAGTTCGTTTTAAACGCCATGCAATACAGCGCCGACATAGACGAACGCATCGCCCGGCACCTGGCCGGTGAAACCGGACCCGAAGAGCAGGGATGGCTGACGGATTGGCTGGAAGCATCGGCCGAGAATCGCCGCCATTTCGAACAAATGCAGCAATTGTGGCAACAATCACTGCAAGCGCAACCCGCCCTGACTCGTCCGCTGGATGTAGCCGCTGCATTGGCAAAAACCAAAGCGCGCATCGAACAAGCGTCGTCGCCACGTAAAGCCAGACGCATTGCATTGTACGGCCGCTGGCTGGGACTGGCGGCAGCTGTTACGTTGTTGCTGGCCGCCATCTGGTTTTTGCGTTCCGATGCGCATCAAGTCCCGGTGCTGATCGCCGCCGACAGGGAGCCACTGCGCGATACATTGCCGGACGGCACCCTGATTTCACTCAACCGGCATTCCAGTCTGCGGGCTGCATTTGCTGCACACGAAAGAAAAGTGCAAATGCATGGCGAGGCTTATTTCGAGGGTGCACCTGATCCGAAAAAACCGTTGTTGGTGGATGTTCACAATGGGGTTGGTACGGTTGTGGGAACCCGATTCAATATTGACAATCGGAGCGATTCAAGCAAAGTCATAGTGAGCGTGGAAGAAGGGAAGGTGAAAGTGCAGGTCGGCGGACAAACTTTCTATCTGGCGGCCGGGGAGCAGGCGGTGATAGATTGCCAGGGCGGGCAGGTGCAACGCTCGGCGCTCCGACCTTCGGGCAACGTTTCTGCCTGGGCCAATCGCCTCTTTGTTTTTGATGAAACACCGCTTTCACAAGTAATTCCCCTGCTTGAATCCACGTATGGCGTCCGCATCCGACTTTCCGATAAAGTGCTGGAAAACTGTCGGCTGCATACCCGATTCAACGATGAGGCCATTGAAAACATTATGCTGGTCATCGCTGAAACGTTTTCACTAAAACTGAATGTGATCAACGGTGATTATTACCTCGAAGGGCAAGGTTGCGGCGAGTAGTGTTTTCAACTTTTGATCGTTCCATTTCAACTCGATTACGCGTGATGATCCGTTGTTTTTTCCTGCTTGTCTTGTTGTTTCCAGTCACCCGGGCCGGCGCTTCCGAGGTGCTTTCGCGGCGTTTGAGCGTCCACTTTCACGAAACACCTGTCAAACAAGCGCTGGATGAAGTGGCTCGACTGGCTGATTTTGAATGGTCGTACAATCCGGGAATTCTCGATCCCGGACGTCATGTATCCCTGATTGTAAGAGATTGGACCGTTCGCGAAATATTACGGGAGATTCTGGGTGAAAATTATGCTTTCAAAAGCAACGGGCGCTACCTCATTCTCAAAAAGCAAAAACAAGCCCGCGGCGAACTGAGCGGCACTGTACGCGCGCCCTCCGGCGAACGCCTGGCCAACGTGACGGTATACGACCGCAAAACCCTGCGCGCTACCACTACTGATTCGACCGGCTTTTATCAACTCAAAGTAAAAAAGAAAACTGAACTCGTCGTGGTACGACTCGGATATCGCGACACCCTGCTACAAGTGGCTTCCATGCACCCGCGGTACCAGAACTTGCAACTTTCTCCCGTTCCGGTTCCGCCGCCCGATACTTCGCAGGGGGAAAAATTGCGACAAACCCTGCGTCATGCAGCTACTGAACTGGAGCATTTTTTTGCTGCCACTCTCAATAAATGGCACGATGTGAATGTTCCTGACACCCTGCATCGGCGTTTTCAGATTTCCCTGCTCCCATCGGTGGGCTCCAACCATGTGCTAAGCGGAAAAGTAGAAAATGATTTCTCGCTGAATGTGCTAGCTGGCAATGCCGCCGGAGTAAATTACCTGGAAATCGGAGGATTGGGTAATTTTACCCGAAAACAGGTGCGCGGAGTTCAGGTCGCCGGTGTGTTCAACCTCAACCGGGGCAACTGTGAAGGTGTGCAGGTCGCGGGTGTCTACAACCAGACAGCCGACACGCTGAACGGCATTCAGGTAGCCGGGTTAATAAACACCGCAAGATATAGTCCGAAGTTTTCAGTGCAGGCCGCCGGCCTTATCAATATCATACGCGAAAACGCCGCAGAAAATGAAAAATCAGCCCAATGTGTGCAAGTGTCGGGTTTGCTGGGCAAAGCGCACAGGCTGGAAGGGGTGCAGGTATCGGGACTGGTGAGCACCGCCCGGGAAGTGGATGGTGTACAAATTTCAGGGCTGGTTAACCACGCCCGCAGAGCGAGAGGGGTTCAAATCGGGTTGATAAACTCGGCAAAAACAGGCAAGGGCATACAAATAGGCCTGATCAATCGTTCTGGCAAACGCTGGCTGCCGGTCATTAACTGGATATGATTGTTTGCCCCCGATTTTTTCAAAGCCTCAGGCGCCTCAATTTGAACGAAAAATAAACCCGGGTGTAAACCAATCGTCCAACCGGACTTTACAAAAAAAATAATTAGAAGCCATCTCAAAAATACCCGTCAGGTTAAAATGGTGTATGGAAGCCGAATCCTGCGTTAATTTTTTTCACCGTAGACACCACTACGATTCAAAAAACTGCCTTGCCCTCGACTTCTATTCACTCATTTTAACTCCGACGCCATTTTTGAGATGACTTCTATTCAAATCGGCTCATCGAAAGCAAAAACATTCTCTCACATGCAAAAACTATTCGCTCTGCTCCTTTGCTGCGCTTTAGCGCCCTCCTTGTTTGCTCAAACTTCCATACCATCTGTACAGGAAGTGTATCGTGTTTTTCAAAACAAATGTGTTTCCTGTCACAAAAACAGCGCGCCGGCCGGTAACCTCGACCTCGAAGGAACCGGTA
>JANRLZ010000125.1:0-4081 GCA_033762055.1 Saprospiraceae bacterium | reverse complement strand
CACATGTTTTACTTCAATCCACTGGTTGTGGGTATAGGTAAATGTGTTTTGATCCACGTTTTCAATGGCTACGCGACCGGCGCCATTGTCTTCAAAGAAGACATCCAGGTTCCAGTTTTCCGTTACCGGGTTGGCCGGGATCGGAACAATGTCCTGAATGTTGTAGTATGCATTGCGATTTGTTCCGATAAACATTTTCCAGGTCAGATCATAGCGACCGGAAGTTTTGTTTTGCAGCTTGAGCACTACGTCTTGCGGACCGCCGGCGGCAACTGCCTGAATTTTGAGCGAATTGGCCGGGGTGTTGGCTTGCTCGGTCGAAATGATGCCGTCTTCAGCACCACCGAAACCGCCACCGCTCCAGGTCGTCCAGTCGGTCGGATTTTGTTGTGCCAGGCGCTGCGTAGTTACATACGTATCGAAGTAATCGCAGATAATTTTGTCGGGATTGTCCGGGCAGGGCACAACGCAGGAGGTGCAAAGGTTGAAGCAGATGGCCGGGAGTTCAACATCTTCCGTGCCGACGGTGATGGTACGGTTGTAGCCGCCAAAGCCGTCGTCAATGCCGCAGGCCGGGCTGCCGGATTCCCAACCGCCGGGGCCGTTTTTGAATTTGTACTGGTGTACGCTGCCTTCGTCGAGCGGAATCGTTACGCTCCATACGCCGTTGCCTTCGTCGGTCATGTCCACATCCGACCAGTTGCTGAACGAGCCGGCGATTTTCATACCGGCCGGATCAACTGTGATCTGAGAGGCATTTACCTTGAAAGTCACGTCGTGTACCGGGGCAACGAATTCGTACAGTTCAAGATCATCCACTTTCCAGTGGTATTCCCATTCAGCCTGTTGGCGGAAACGGATCCATACCTGCGGCGCGTTGTCAGCCACATCCAGATCGAGGTCGGCAATGCCTTGTGCAATGGCGCCACCTGCCAGGCCGGGCAGCAGCTGGAATTCAGTAAAAGTGGTGCCGTTGGTGCTGACGCCTACGAAAATGGCATTTTCATTGTCGTAGAAATACTGCGTGGTAAAGCGCAGGTGCACATCGGTTTTGCCGGTGCAGTTGATCGGTGCAGCCGGGCCGGTGAGCGTTACGTCGTGCGGAAAACCGTCGCCGTTGGCATCGGAGTTAAAGTACCAGTAACCGGTGCTGGCCGTAGCGGAGCCGAAAGCCGGAACCGCCGGGTTTACAAAGCCGGCAAGCGGGTCGGTCGTCCAGGTCCACACTTCGGTGCCGGTGTTGGTGCCGCCATGTGTCCAACCGGCTGGAGAGTTGAATGTCTCCGTCCAGAATGGAGTTTGAGCCATGGAAACTTGTAAGCCCAAAGCGAGCATAAACATCGCTAAAAGACTTTTGAAAGTCGTCGTTTTTGCCATGAGAGAAAAAATGAGTTAGGTTAACAGTAAAACATGATTGTGTTTGAGCCGCCAAATTTCCGGAAAAGAATTGGGAATGACGGCTATTGTGGAATGGAAATTTACCAAATGACGGTAATTGTCAAAAAAGAGGAGTGGCAGAGCGGTTTAATTCACCGGCAGCCGTTTATTCATTACCCAAAACCAAAGCGGCGGCGCCAGTGCAATTACGATGCTGGTCGGGTAGCCAAAAGGCAGTTGCGGACTCTCCTCCATGTGCCGCAAAATCTGGTATTTCCGGGTCGCTTTGTAATGGTGATCGCTGTGACGGGTTAGTTCGTACAGGAAGATACGTCCAAGGGCATGATTGCTGTTCCAGGAGTGTTTTGGAGACACCGGTTCGGGCAAACCGGAGGGCAAAAGGCGGCGACGAAGTCCGTAATGTTCGATATAATTCACCGTTTCCAGGAGCAAAAAACTGCCGATGGCTATCCCGATGGCGCCGGCCAGCGCCTTCCAGCCTAAAAAAGCGGCGATACCAATGAGCCAGCAACCCTGGATTAAACTATATCGCACCAGGGCGTTTTGCCACGACCCCGCACGCAAACCTTTCCTGTAAAGTCGTTCCTGTTCGAGTTTCCATGCATTGCGCCAGCTTCCAAGCACTGATCTGATCCAGAAATGAAACAGACTTTCGTTTTGCCGCGCCGAAGCAGGATCGGCATCGGTAGCCACGTTTTTGTGGTGGCCACGATTGTGTTCAACAAAAAAGTGCTGGTAAAGGGAAGGAAGCAGCATAATCTGCGCCAGTAATTGCTCCATTTTGTTGCTGCGATGCCCCAATTCGTGCGCAACATTGATGCCGCACGCGCCGAGAACAACGCCCATCCCGCCAGTGAGACCAATCCACTCCGCCCAGGTCAACGAATGGTAAGCAGTTAACCACAAATACCAGCCGGTCAGACTGTAGATAATCGGCGCATTCAGGTACAATAACAGATCAAAAAACAAGCGTTTGCCTCGGGTGTCTTCTTCTTCAGGCGGGATATTCAGGGTGGATTGCGGGGTGAACATTTCCACCACCGGCAGAATCCCAAATACCAGGGCCAGGGTCAGCCAGGCCCAGGGGCCTTTATAAGCCAGTCCGAGTGCTGCGCTCAGCGGTACAAGATAAGCTGCGAGGTATTTTACGTCGCGCATAATGAATCATTGAAAAGATAGTATACTGATTTAGTTTCGTATTGGTGGGTCGGAGCCATTTTTGTTGGATCAAGATGGATTTTGCAGTTGCAATGGAACTAATTTCGGCGTCTCGCCTAAGGCGAGATCAACGCAGAGCCGGCAAAAATGGAATGATCCAACAGTAAGAAACTAATTCTGTATACTATCTAATAGATCAGGAAGGATCATTCATCCAGCAATTTCCATTGCAGGGCGGCTTTAACCAGACCGGCAGTATTGCGGGCGCCGAGCTTGGCCAACAAGGCTGCGCGATGGCTTTCCACCGTTTTTTCCGACAAAAATAACTGGCCGGCAATTTCAGGCGTCGTTCTTTCTTCCATAATCAGCTGCAACACCTCGCGCTCGCGCCGGCTAATTTTGGGCACTTCTTTTGCCACCGTGGCGCCGGTGCGTTGCTGCATCAAACCACGCATTACCACATCGGTGACTTCCTTGCTGAAATAGGTTTTGCCTGCATACAAGGTACGGATCGCGTGACACAACTCGGCTTTATCGGTGTTTTTCAGTACATAACCCTGTGCGCCCAGACCCAACATCGCCGAAATATAACTTTCTTCGCTGAGCATGGAAAGTACCAGAATTTTCATGTCGGGCAAATCAGCGCGCAATTTTTTACACACATCCAGCCCCGACTGGTCGGGCAAATTGATATCAAGCAATAAAACATCCGGCGGATCAGCGCCAACCTTGCGCAGCGTTTCGGCAGCGGTAGTGGCTTTTCCAATGAGTAAAAAATCGGCCTCTCCCACCAAAAGGCTTTCCACCCCTTCGGCAAACATGACGTGGTCGTCGGAAATAAGAATTCGAATCATGCGATTTTCAATAGTGCGTATGCGCTCGGTTGTCAGATGCCTCGGGATTAAGGAACGGATGAAAACAACGCATCAATTTGGTGTGCTTCCTTTCCATCCTGATGCGTTAACTTTTGGGTTAAACAGGCCCGCCATTCGTCCAAAAAGACAACTCGTCAGCCTGAAAACTACGCTATCCGAAATTCACAAGCTATTATTCACCTGTTCCCAAACAGGGGCCAAATTTACAACATTGATGCAAACCAGCGCAGCGAATTGTCCACTGATTATGCGCTACCTTTGAGCGCATGAAATCTGGAAATACGCGCACAAAACGCCGGAGCTTGCCATTCTCCCTGAAAAAAATTGTTCCGGCAGCCGAAAAAATAGGATTTACCACGCTCGGCATCCTGCTCGCACTTTGGATCAACAACTGGGATGAATCCAGAAAAAAACGCGAAATTGAAAAAGAAACCCTGCTGGAAATAAAAGCCGGACTGGAGCAGGATCGCCTCGATTTGAAAGAAACAATTTTCGGCTACGAAAGCCGGGTCGAAAATGTAACCCGACTGTTCAACTACCTTGAACGCCCCACTCCCCCACCCGACAGCCTCGCTACCGCAATGAGCCAACTGATCGGTTTTTCTTTTCTCCTGGCCAACACTGCCGCTTATGAAACCCTCAAATCGCGT
>JANRLZ010000124.1:0-8091 GCA_033762055.1 Saprospiraceae bacterium | reverse complement strand
CAAAAGCAGCAATGGCCAAAATAATTGCTGCGCAACCGGCAGATAAAACACGGTAGCAAGAACATACACCCGAACAAACATCACGGAGGAGGAAACAAGGACGCCCGCACTGTAAGCCGCCGAATATTCCGGTTTTTCCCGGCTCTTGGCCGAAAATACCCAGGCTACCATGGTGGAGGAAAACAGTCCGCCCACCAGGGCGGTAAACAGAATACCGCGTCGCATGCCGCCGAATTTCAACAAGAGGTAGCCGGCAAAACCAATACACAACACGATCATCACAATCCAGCCTAATTCCCTGAAATTCAACAGATTTTCAGGGCCGAAACGCTGGTCGGGCAGCATGGGCAGCACCAGCAGTACCAGCACGATAAACTTGACGAAGGCAAACAGTTCTTCTTCTGTTACCTGCTTGACAAAGGCGTGTACCTGCTCTTTGGCCGATAGTATGACGGTTACCAATACAACCACTTCCAGCGATTCGCGTACAAATCCAAGCGCGACCAACATGCCCAGGGTCAGGGTAATCAGCATGGCCAATTCAGTGGTCAGTCCGGATTTGCCTCGTTGGACCTGAAAATAATAAACCAGTGCGATCAATCCGAAAAAACCGCCGCCAAACACCCAAAGTATGCTTAATTCGGTGTTTTTAGCCAGCGCCCCGCCAAGATAACCAAGTATGGCGACCAACGGAAAAGTGCGGATCCCGCCGATGTGCGTTTCCTGTCCGTGCGTATTGAATTCACGTTCCAAACCCACGATCAGACCGATAGCGGCTGCGATCAGCAGGTGTTGTAAAAAAGGGGAAAGCAGGGCTGTATCCATGATCTGAATTCGGACAAAAGTATTCCACCGATGGAAATATTTACCGGGTCGTTTGTTTTTATCCGTAAAAAAGCCCGTGGCGGCAAACAAAAAAGCCCCTGCCGACAGGCAGGGGCTTTATGTGCCCGAGACGGGACTCGAACCCGTACGACCACAACAGTCACAGGATTTTCTTACCAACTACGGTTTTCACCGCATCCCTCTTATGAGGGAATTTGTGGTCTGGACTTTCTCTTCGCCCTGTCATCTCTGCTTTAGGCGCCGCCTGTCAAGTCTCTACACCTTTCCTCATTGGAGGAGTTGGCTCGGGATTGCCATTCATAAAATGAGAAGGTTTCCCCGAATTTAAGCGGTTTTACATCAAACGTTTCCGCTTGTGTACTCAAATTTTTTTGATGTTCTTAGCCCTGTAATTATCTGTTAGCGCATGACAGTTAGGACACAGCAATAGAAGATTCTCCAATGAATTGTTGTATCTATTCCCGTCTTTATGGTGTAGTTCAAGTGGGATTGGATAATTTTCCCACAAACTAAGTTTACATCTTTCACACTGATGAATTTTGATTTGCTCTTTTAGCAATCGTTTTTTCAATTTGTGTGATTGAAAGTTCCTTTGTCCGGAAAATATGTCTTCCAATGGTATTATTTTGCTTATAACAGGCTTAGAAATCCCTTTGCCTGCTTGATTCGTTTTAAAACATCCCAACCTTTTGCATGATTGCACAAGGTTTTATAGTTCATGTTTAAAGCGATCGCTGCTTGATTCATACTTTTGGAAGTGGTACAAACTTCAATAAAATACAATTCAAATGCTGTTTCAAATCTGTATTTTGCCATAGAATATGAAAGGCTAATAAATCAAAGAACTAAGTCCTGCGTGTCTACCATTCCACCACTCGGGCAAATCAGCAACAAAATTGCGTCAAATATCTCATTTAACCCAATTTCTTGCCGGTTGTTTTTGCTGATCAAAGCGATCGAGCGTACAAAAAAAGCCTTCCCGACGAATCGGAAAGGCTTTGAGCGGAAAACGAGATTCGAACTCGCGACCTCCACCTTGGCAAGGTGGCGCTCTACCAGCTGAGCTACTTCCGCATTTTGTGTTTACTGCTCAAGACCGTTGTCTTGCGTTTTGCGGCTGCAAAGATATGTCGGGCTGTTTCGGATGGACAAATTTTTCTGAAAAAATTTTTTCAGGTTTTTAAAAATCGGTGTTTATCGCTGCAAAACGGCGTTTTTCAGGCGAATCGGATCAATTGGCTTCTTCCGGATCCTGCGTCACCTCCGATTTTTCAGTGTCCAGTTTTCGTTTGCAGAAAAAATAACTTTCCAGCTGGGCACGCACCGGAATATCACTGCTGGTACGGCGATATTCGTTGCGGTTGTGGGGGTCAATGATGCGCGCCTTAACGTTGTCTTTCAACTGTAAATCGAGCAAAGCCAGGATATCGCGCCGGATGGACGGGTCGTACACCGGAAACATGGTTTCGATACGGAACGACAAATTGCGTTCCATCCAGTCGGCACTGCTCAGGTAGATACGCTCATCACCGCTGTGATGAAATACAAAGACGCGGGCATGTTCGAGGAAACGATCCACAATGCTGATGACTTCAATGTTTTCACTCAGCCCTTTTAATCCCGGTACGAGGCAACAAATACCGCGAACGATCAATTGTATCTTGACACCCGCCTGTGAAGCTGCATACAATTTGGCGATGATGGACTTGTCTTCCAGGCTGTTGATTTTCAGAATCATTTCCGCTTTTTCCCCTTTTTGGGCAGCGGCGATTTCGTGGTCAATCAACGCATAGATTCCTTCCCGCAGATTGAATTTTCCGACCAAAAGATGTTGAAAAGCCTGCGAAAGCGGCATGTTTTCGAGGTGAGCCAGTACATTACTGACTTCGTTGGTGAGGCGTGGGTCGGCAGTGAAAATGCCGAAATCGGAATAGATTTTGGCGGTTTCTTCGTGGAAATTACCGGTGCCGAGATAGGCGTACAAATGCGCTTCGCCGTCTTCCAGGCGCCGCACCAGGGCCAGTTTGGAATGCACCTTTACACCGGGCAATGAATAGTGTACGCGTACACCGGCTTTTTCGAGGCGTTCGCCCCATTCGAGGTTGGTAGCTTCGTCGAAACGTGCCTTGATCTCCACAAATGCCGACACTTGTTTGCCGCGCTCCACGGCTTCCATCAGGGCCTGCAGGATACGGCTGCTCTTGGCGACGCGGTACTGTATGACCTTGATATGTGTGACGGATGGATCCACTGCCGCTTTTTCAAAAAATTGAATAACCGGTTCGAACGACTGATAAGGTACATGTATCAACTGGTCGGCTTGCGCAATGGCTTTGAACATGTCAGGCGCTTCGGTCAGCACCGGATGGGGCAGGGGAGGGAGGGGTTTGTTTTTCAGGTGTTTTAACCCGAAATCAGGAAAGCGAAAAAAATCGAAGTTGTTGTGGTAGCGGCCTTCGGGCAGCATGTCGTTTTTACGCAGGTCGAAAGTGTCTTTCAGGTATTCGAGCAGGTGTTCCGGCATTTCCCGGTCGTACACAAACCGGCTGGCGGGTCCTACCTGGCGTTTTTGCAGGCTGGACTTGATTTTTTGCACAAGATCACCGCTGTACTCGTCGTCTATGTCAAGTTCTGCATCGCGGGTCAGTTTGATGGAATAGGTGTCCTGAATATCGTACCCGGGGAACAGGCGCGAGACCGAGTTGCGTACAATATCGTCGAGCAGAATTACGTCGTGTCGCCCGGTCTTGCTGGGCAATGAAACAAAGCGCGGCAGCTGGTCGGAAGGAATTTTGACCAATGCGTATTCGCTTTCAGATAGCGGCTTTTTTTTCTGGCGCAAATGCACGGCGAGATACAGGTGTGCATTGGCCAGAAAAGGATTGATACGGCGTTTTACGAGTAAAACCGGCATCACGAAGGGCAACAGATTGCCGCGAAAATAATCTTCGACAAATTGTTGTTGCTCATCATTCAGGTCAAGCCGGCGCAGGATGTGTACATGATGTTTGCGCAGTTCGGGAACCACCTGATCGCCAAATATTTGCGAACATTCTTCCTGTTGCCGGTTCACAATCTGGTGAATTTCCTTCAACAGTTCACTGGGATCAAAATCCAGCTGGGCACGGGTTTTTTTTCCCACCTTTTTCAGTTTGCGGATGCCTGCCACACGAATGCGAAAAAACTCATCCAGATTGGAGGAATAAATAGCCAGAAACTTCAGGCGCTCCAGCAAGGGAACGGCAGGATCTTTCGCTTCTTGGAGCACACGGTAGTTGAACGAAAGCCAGGATATGTCGCGGTGGGTATATGGCAGCACGGGATGATTTTGCGATTGTTTCGATTTTGCGATTGTTTCGATTGATACGATTGTTTCAACCAATTATCTGTCTGTATTACTTGAAGTTTTCCTTTGAGTAAATCTCTCAGTACAAGATTAATCCCCAATCGAAACAATCGAATCAATTGCAAAATTGGTGGTTTTTCAGGGATTCAATTTTAATAAAAAAAGAAATTCGACAATCTGTCGGCATGCCTATCCGCTGGTTTGTTTGATGGCGCGTGTCATTTCTCTTTTTCCGGGCGGCCCGGGCAGTTTTTCCACCATAAAACCACTACGTCGCAAGCGGCGGCGGAACTCTCCCTGGGCGCAGTAGGTAACCAACCCGCCCCCTTCTCTCAAAGCGTCAAAAAGTCCGCCAAAAACGGCTTCTTCCCACATTTCCGGCTGGGCTTGGGGGGCAAATGCGTCGAAATAAACCAGATCAAAGGCGTTTTTTGCATAAAAGTCGAGGAGCGACAACTGCTTTTTTTCAAATGAAAAACAAGGGCTATAAACCTGCGGTTCGTTCCAGGCGCAACGATGCAAGCGCAGGAAATCATCCCGCCGCTGCGGTACTTCCAAAATCTCGGGGTAATTAAGCGCCTCTGCTGCGGCTACCGTCAAAGGCATGGTTTCGAGGGTAACGTAGCGCACTTGATACGATTGCTGCTCTGCTTCCAGCATCGTCATAAATGTATTCAATCCTGTTCCAAAACCAATTTCAAGCACCGAAATTTCCAGTTTATATTGCGCTTTCCAATGTAAGCCGGCGCCGATAAACACGTGTGTAGTTTCAGTAACCGCTCCGTACCGGGAATGATAGGTTACTCCGTATTTTTCGGACAACAGGGTGTGCGAACCGTCAGCGGAGAGCAGGATAGACATAAGTGGTGTGCCGATCAGGTAAATTTCGCCGCCAACATAGGCACTTGTCCCGATTTACCGGCAAATAATTGATATTTCAAGCAATTGATTATCAATTTTTTAACCGGTTTATTTGACCACTAATTTCCAATTCCGGCATATCTTCGCCGACTTTTTATGGAAGACCTGAAAATTAATCTCGACCGTGATCTGGTGTTTTTCGATGTGGAAACCACCGGTTTGAACGTCATTCGCGACCGCATCATACAAATCGCGCTGATAAAATTACGCAAAAACGGGCAGCCGCCGGAAGAACTTTCCATGCTCATCAACCCGGGCATTCCGATCTCGGAGGAGTCCATGATGATCCACGGCATTACGCCCAAAGACCTCGCCAACAAGCCCACTTTTGCCCAGGTTGCCCAAAAAATCTGGGATTTTATCGGTAATGCCGATCTCGGCGGCTACAACTCCAATCGTTTTGATGTGCCGATGCTCATGGAGGAATTTGCACGGATAGGGATGGAACTGGATATTTCCAAACGCCGCCTGATTGACGCGCAGCGCATTTTCTACAAAATGGAACCCCGTACCCTGAAAGCCGCCTATCGTTTGTATTGCCAAAAAGAATTGGACGACGCGCACGACGCACTGGCCGATGTCCGTGCTACGGTAGAAGTGTTCAAGGGTCAAATTCGCGCCTATGAAGGCAAAGACCTGCTCGATGAAGATGGAAATCTGGTGCCGGCCCCGATAAAAAATGATATACAGGCCATCCATACCTTTACCAACGACCTGAATTTTATTGACGCTACACAAAAATTACGGGTGCAACCCGACGGTACCGTGGTGTTTAACTTTGGCAAATATGCCGGCGAAGCCGTCAAAACGGTATTAACCCGCGAACGTCATTATGCCGCCTGGATCCTCGACAAAGAATTTTCCTCCCAGGTAAAACAATACATCAAACAAGTGTTAAAGGAATTGTAGGATTGGTTCGATTGGTTCGAATCATTATTTCCGGGCAATTGAGATCAAAGGAATTAATCCTGAAAAAAACTGACCAATTAAAACAATCGAATCAATCGTAACAATCGAATCAATCGAAAAATCGTATGCGGGTAGAAATCTGGTCAGATATTGTTTGTCCGTTTTGCTATATCGGCAAACGCCGGTTTGAAGCGGCTTTATCCAGCTATCAAGGTCGTGATCAGGTAGAAGTGATATGGCGGAGCTTTCAGCTGGATCCTGAAACGGTAACCGATACAAATCTCAGTGTCGCCCAATCGCTGGCGGTAAAGAAAGGCTGGTCGCCTGACCAAACCCGCGCTGCAATGACCCATGTGATTGAAATGGCAAAAAGTGTCGGACTGATTTATGATTTTGAACGTGCGGTGGTTGCCAATACTTTCGATGCGCATCGCTTGAGTCATTTGGCCGCGCAGTATGGCCGGCAGCAAGACGTGGAGGAGCACCTTTTTGCCGCTTATTTTACCGAAGGAAAGAATATAGCCGACCACATGATACTGACAGAAATCGGAGAAAAAACAGGGCTGAACCGGGAGCAGACGGAAAAAGCGCTTGCTTCCGGTGAATTTTCCAGCGAGGTAAGACAGGATTTGGAACTTGCCCGTCAGTTTGGTATCAGCGGGGTGCCGTTTTTTGTCTTCAACCGGCATTTTGCCGTATCAGGCGCCCAGGATGCCTCTGTGTTTTTACAGGCCTTGCAAAAGGCCGAGGCCGCACTTTGATACGTTTATTTGGCCGCTTCCTTCTCTTTTTTCGACCTCATTATTGGGCAACAAGTAGTTCTTCGACAACGGAATGCCCCGAGGAGCCATCGCCACTGGTCCAGCGCCAGGATTCATGCAACCGTATGCGTCCGTCGGGTAATATTTCAGGCACTGAACGGCAAATTCCGGTGTGCAATTCACCCGCAGTATTGATATGATGATACCGTATATCAAGCACACCGTCTGCATCAGCCCAGGCAATCAGGTGCCCTTCAACAATGCTTCCGCCAGCATAATTTGCTGTAACGATATTGCCCGATTGACGGTAATAAAAACGGGTTTCACCGGAAACCTCCCCGTTGGCTGTGTTATTTATCGGAATGAAGATTTTGTTGTTGTACACGACTTTTTGATTGATTCGATTGTTACGATTGATTCGATTGTTACGATTGATTCGATTGTTACGATTGTGAGAGACCGTTCCTTAATCGGCTACAATCCGAGCGAAGCGAGGAAAAATCAATCGAATCAATCGAATCAATCGTAACAATCGAATCAATCAAACCAATCGAATCAATCGCTCAATCGAACATAGTTTCGGTATTCCCCGGGGCGCCAGCCGCTGATGCGTTCTATCCAGTTTGAAAGACGATCCTTGAGGTGCCAGCGCATTTGAGCAGGATCGCTTTCAAATCGCCAGTTCTGTTGCTGGATGCGCGGAAGCATGACTGACGGGTGGGTTCCCTCAAATCGTGCCAGGGGTTCGGAGCCATCGTACAGGAACTTGTCGGCAGTTCCGACAAATTCAATAGCCGCCTTATCGGATAAGTATAATTTTTTGAAACTCAGCTGTTTTTGTTGCTGTACCCCCGGGTGTCGTACCCAGCCGTAATGATGAATGTGGGCATTAGCCGGTCGGACGCGCAGTTTTTCACCGTCTCCTTTTCTGAACCCCTGGGCGTCGCGATAAGAATAGATGGCCTTGTTGTTGCGCACCACGCGAATTTCACGGCGATACCAGCGCCGGCTCATCCCGATATAATCGTATGAGCCGTAAAAATGGCGGTAATCGAACAGTAGACCATCGGTATGGGGATCGTTCAGCCAGCGTTCCATGGCGGCCCGGATGGCGGGCAACTCGTTTTCATGCACACATTCGTCGCCCTGGATATAAAAGCACCAGTCGTACTCGGCCGGAATAGCCTGAAAAGCCTTGTCTGTTTCCACGGCCAGTACCCTTCCTCCTTCGCGCAGCGAATCGTCCCACACGGTTTCAATAATGTGGATTTTCGGATCGCCGATGCTGCGCACCCATTCGAGCGTATC
>JANRLZ010000123.1:0-12506 GCA_033762055.1 Saprospiraceae bacterium | reverse complement strand
CGGCTTCTTCCCTTCAAAAAAACAACCATTGCCTGGTTTGAAGATACTTTCCAGAGCTCTGGAAAAACTACAGATAATAACTGATGCTTACTTAATCTTCTGTCAAAGAACTTGATTGCTGGTTTTGTGGGTAATCAATAGGTTTAGTAGGTAGCATCAACCTTCATAAACCCTCATCAACCAAAAAAAATAAACAATGAAACTAAAGGTACTGGATGCCTATTTGATAAAAAAATACCTTTCGACGGTGTTTTTTTCGTTGCTGATTTTCAGCATGATTTCCTGTGCCATTGATTTCAGCGACAAGGTGCAGAGCATCATCGAAAAACCCTGCACGGGCAAAGATGTGCTGGCTTATTACATGGGTTTTGTGACCCACATGGCCAGTCTGCTGTTGCCCCTTTACACCCTGATCGGGGTGGTTTTTTTCACCTCGCGCCTGGCTTCCAATGCGGAAATTCTTTCCATTTTTAATGCCGGAATCGGATTTAACCGATTACTTCGACCGTATCTGTTGGCGGCAGCAGCCGTGATGAGCTTGCACCTCACCATCAATCACCTCGGTGCTCCTATGCTCAATCGCTGGCGTTTGTGGTTCGAGCATACATTCGTCTGGACCGACCAGGACAAGGGTAAAACCACCAATGTACACATGCTTACCGGGCCTGGCACCAAAGTTTTTATCAGAGGATTTAACAAAAACGCAAAAACCATGTCGGGCCTGCGTCTTGAGCGTTTTGAAGGAACCCGTGTTATCAGCATTCTTGAAGCCGAAACCGCGCGCTGGAAAGGCGAACCAGACCGCTGGGAAATTCCCCGATGGTCGGTGCGTACCTTCGACGGGCTGCGCGAACAATACCGGTCTTACACTACGGTGCTCGACACGGCCATTAACCTCTCACCCGCCGATTTTGTGTATTACGCCAACCAGCGTGAAGAAATGACGACCCCCCAGCTGCTCGAAGCCATAGAACGCGACCGGGGCAGGGGACTGCCTTACACACGCAGTTATGAAGTGGAAATGCACCGTCGTACGGCCGATGCCTTCACCATTATTATCCTGACTATCATTGGTTTGGCGGTGGCAGGGCGGAAAGTGCGGGGCGGCATGGGCCTGCACCTGGCGCTTGGTATCGGGATTGGAGCGGCCTATATCGTATTTTCCAAATTTACCGTCTCTTTTGCCACCGGCGGCGCCATGCCCGTGTGGCTGGGCATGTGGCTGCCAAATATAGCGTTCGGCTTGATGGCCTGGTGGCTGGTAAGTCGCGCACAGAAATAAGCGGTGCGCGTTATCGCCCTGCTCATTCTACTACTGTACATTTGCGCGCTTTTTCACGGAACTAATTTTACGAAGAAAAAGGTTCTTCGCAAATTGCTCCGCCTTTAGGGCGCTGTAAAGCCCGGAGCCCAACTTTCCATCCATGTCAAAAAAAAGATACCTCGTTACCGCCGCACTTCCTTATGCCAACGGCCCGCTTCATATCGGTCACCTGGCCGGCGCCTACCTGCCGGCAGATATTTTTGTCCGTTACCTCCGCCTGATGGGTAAAGATGTGGTGTTTGTTTGCGGTTCCGACGAACACGGCGCCGCCATCACCGTCAAAGCCCGAAAGGAAGGCACCACACCGCGCGCCGTGGTAGACAAATACCACACGATGTTGAGAGATACTTTTGAAAAAATCGGCATCTCTTTCGACATCTATCATCGCACCACCGAGGCGCTGCACCATGAAACTTCGCAGGATTTTTTCCGAAAATTGCTGGAAAACGGTGAATTCATAGAAGAAACGACCGAACAATACTACGACGAACAAGCCGGACAATTTCTTGCCGACCGCTACATCGTCGGCACCTGCCCGGTGTGCGCCAACCCCGATGCGTATGGCGATCAGTGCGAAAAATGCGGCACCTCGCTCAGTCCCACCGATCTCAAAGACCCGCGTTCGATGCTCAGCGGCGCCGTACCGGTAAAACGCCCTACCAAACACTGGTTCCTGCGCCTCGACCGTCATGAAGCATGGTTGCGCGAATGGATCAACACCGGGAAAGCCGACGGGCACGTCCTGCACGATCCGGCCGACTGGAAAAACCACGTGGTCGGTCAATGCAACTCATGGCTCGATCAGGGTTTGCAGCCCCGCGCCATGACCCGCGATCTCGATTGGGGGGTGGATGTGCCGCAGGAAATTCCCGGTTCGGAAGGAAAAAAACTGTACGTTTGGCTGGATGCCCCCATCGGCTATATTTCAGCCACCAAACAATGGGCCCTCGACCACGGTAAAAACTGGGAACCTTACTGGAAAGCCGACGATACGGCGCTGATTCACTTTATCGGGAAAGACAATATTGTGTTTCACTGCCTCATTTTCCCGGCTATTTTGAAAGCGCATGGCGGGTTTGTTTTGCCCGAAAATGTGCCGGCCAACCAGTTTTTAAACCTGGAAGGGCGCAAACTTTCCACCTCAAAAAACTGGGCGGTGTGGGTGCATGAATATTGCGAGGAATTTGCCGGTCAAGAAGACGTGTTGCGCTACAACATGATCAAAAAAATGCCGGAACAGAGCGATTCGGAGTTTACCTGGAAAGGTTTTCAGGAAACCAACAACAACGAATTGGTAAACAACCTCGCCAATTTCGTGAACCGGGTGCTGGTGCTCACGCACAAATATTACGACGGCGTGTTGCCCCGTATCAATCCTGATTTGGTGTTTAAAAGTGGGTGGGAAGCAGAAAAAACCGGCCAATACGACGCAGAATTGCGCATTTTGCACGATAAATTGCAGGAAATGGGCAAGGCCATCGAGCGCTACGAACTGCGCGAAGCCCTGCGTATCGTCATGGAAATATCAAGCGCCGGCAATGCCTTGCTCCAGTTTAACGAGCCCTGGAAAACGGTAAAAGACGCGCCCGAAACCGTGAAGGTGGTGATGAACCTCGCTGTGCAATACGTGGCGGCTTTGTCGGTGGCAATACGGCCGTTTTTGCCATTTTCTGCTGTGAAATTGCGCAACATGCTGAACCTCGTGCCCCTGGAAGATCGCGGCGAATTGCTCGATATATTAAACGAACTGGTGGAAGGCAATCCGGTCATTCCGCACCTGCATCTGCTGAACCAGCCCGAACACCTCTTCAGCCGTATACCGGATGAGGTCATTGAAAAACAAATCGCAAAACTCGGCATGAACGATACGCCCGTCCCTCCGGCGCCCGCCGCGCCGGCTTACCGACCGATGGCCGACACCATCCAGTTCGACGATTTTGCCAAACTCGACCTTCGCACCGGCGCGATTGTAGCGGCAGAAAAAATGGAAAAATCAAAAAAACTGCTCAAACTGCGCATTGACCTCGGCTTCGAAACCCGTACGGTGCTGTCGGGCATTGCCGAACAATTTACGCCCGAGCAAGTGATCGGCCGGCAAGTAGTGCTGGTCGCCAACCTCGCGCCGCGCCTGATGATGGGCGTCGAGTCGCAGGGCATGGTGCTGATGGCGGAAGATGCCGAAGGCAACCTGAGTTTTGTCAGCCCGGCAGCGGGCTGGCCAAACGGGATGGGGGTGAAATAATAGTTGCTGCTTCCGCAATCAATGTCCTGGCAATCGCTCCCGGATCGCCCTGATCAAAACACAGGCGGCGAATATCCGGCGAGGGATTGGTGTCGAGAGCAAACTGGTAGGTTTTATCGTAATAGGCCAGCGCGATGCGCGCAGCCCGGGCCAGATCGCCTTCAGCCAGCGCCTCCAGAGCGGTTTTGTGTTGCAACCCACCTAATTTGGAAGCGATTTTTTCAAAAGCCGCCTCCAGATCAGCCCGATTGGAAGCCGTGTAATCGGCCAGGAGGTTTTCGATGCGGGCCGGTTCCGGAATTTCGATATTCAGGAGTGTAGCCGCTTTCATTTTCTTCCAGAAATCTTCGGGAATATACACCCGTCCGATACTGCGGCTTTCATTTTCGATCCAGACCCGCCGGGCAGGGTCAAGGCCTTGCAGTGCGTGGTGAAGGTCGTTTTCAAACTGCTCTACAGTGGGTTGCGGCGCTTCGCCGATGAAGCCGAACGCCGAGCCTTTGTGGCGGGCCAGCGCTTCCAGGTCAATGACCTGCTCTCCCAAAGCGCGCAGGGCGTGTAAAACCTTGGTTTTCCCGCAGCCGGTGCGCCCGCCCACCACTACCAGTCGCAAAGCAAACTGCGACCAGGATTCCAGCACATGCCGGCGATACGCCTTGTACCCTCCTTCCAGGGTGCAGACATCAAAACCTGCCTGGCGAAGCAGCCAGGCCATGCTCCCGCTGCGTTGTCCGCCCCGCCAGCAATGCAGCGCCAATCGGCGATCGGGCGCCAGGGCTTTGGCCTGTTTGACAAAACCCTCCATTTTTGGGCCGACCAGCCGAAGTCCCATTTCAAAAGCCGCGTCTTTGCCCTGTTGTTTGTACAAGGTACCCACCTTGGCGCGCTCGGCATCGGAGAAAAGCGGGAAACTGTGCGCACCGGGAATATGGCCCTGCGCCCATTCGGCCGGCGATCGCACGTCGAGCAGGACGCGATTGGAACATTGCGCCAAAAACAGGGCAGGAGCACAGCGATTTTCCATGGCGGCGAAGGTAGGAAGCAGCGATCAAGGATTTTGTGATTTGTGTGTTGAGCCGGGAGGTTTGTTGATACGGTGTCGAAAAAATATGACCCTCTTGTTGGTGGCAGTTGCAATAAATTTCAGATTTGTTTTGATTTAAGATCTTAAATCAATCCTACACAAAATATGGATTGTCCCTAAAAAAATGCAAGGTGGTAAAACCTTATGCAAAAATGAGTGTTACAACACTTATTGTTCAAAGGTTAATTGCTTTGCAACGCCGCCTTTTCAATATTTTCCGATCACCATTCCTAAATACTTTCAAACATGTCAACCGCAACAGTAAACGTTGGAACCAAATGGGTGCTCGACACCACCCACAGCGAGATTCATTTCAAGGTGAAACACCTGATGATCAGCAATGTAAAAGGTGAGTTTCGCAAATTCAGCGCCGAAGTCGAAGGCGCCGATTTCAGTACCGCACGCATCCGCGCTACCATTGACGCAGGTTCGGTTTTTACCAACGATGAAAAACGCGACGGCCACCTGCAAAGCGCTGATTTCTTCGATGTGGCAAACTATCCGGAAATCGGATTTGAAGCCAGCTCTTTCCGCCAGAAAAACGGATCAGATTATGTGCTGACAGGCATATTAACGATCAAAGGCGTCAGCAAAGAGGTTACATTCGATGCGGAATTCGGCGGCATCAACAAAGACCCCTGGGGCAATGAAAAAGCCGGATTTTCGCTGAACGGAAAGATTAACCGCAAAGACTGGGGCCTCAACTGGAATGCCGCGCTGGAAACCGGCGGCGTATTGGTGAGTGAAGAAGTGGTCATCAGCGCGGAAATTCAATTCGCAAAACAAGCCTGAATTGCCTAAATTTACGGGAGAAACGACTGTTTTTCCCCTTGGGAACGATCAAAAAATAAGATCACGCATTCAGGCTGAAGATTTCGTTTTTCAACTGACTGTTTTATGAGGCGAATAATGAATGATTTAACGAAAAAAACGGAAAATCGGCGAACGAAATATCAGGCTGAAACGGGTGGTTATTTTTTGATCGTTCCATAAATTTGTGCGAGGCAGGCAGCCCTCTTTTTCACATGAACAGAAAAAAATTTCTCAAAACCCTGGCACTATTGCCCATTGTCGGCGCCGCTATGAAATTGAATGAACTAAACAACATCACCGAACCGCTGGCGACCACCGAGCGCATGCCCGTGTTGTTTCTCGGACATGGCAGTCCGATGAATGCCATCGAGGAAAATGAATTCGTGACAGGTTTCAGGACGGTCGCCCGCGACATTCCGCGTCCCAATGCCATCCTGTGTATTTCAGCACACTGGGAAACCCGTGGCACTTACGTGACCGCCATGGAAAATCCGCGCACCATTCACGACTTCGGCGGATTTCCGAAAGCGCTTTTTGATGTACAGTACCCTGCGCCCGGTAGTCCGGCGCTGGCCAACGAAACCCGTCAGGTGGTCACCAAAACCCAGGTAGGGCTCGACCACAAATGGGGACTGGATCATGGCGCCTGGTCGGTCATCAAGCACCTGTACCCGAATGCCGATGTGCCGGTCATCCAGATGAGTCTCGACTATGGTCAGTCGCCGCGCTACCATTACGAACTGGCCAAAGAGTTGTCGGTGTTGCGCAGCAAGGGTGTCCTGATCGTGGGCAGCGGCAACATGGTACACAACCTGCGTCTCGTAGCCTGGGATCGCCTGAACGAAGCCGGATTTGCCTTCGACTGGGCGCAGGAAGCGAGCGAAAAAATGAAACAATCCATCCGCTCTTTCGACCACGAAACGCTGGTCAATTTTCAGTCGCAGGGCCGTGCATTTGATC
This sequence comes from Saprospiraceae bacterium, assembly GCA_033762055.1. GTDB lineage: Bacteria > Bacteroidota > Bacteroidia > Chitinophagales > Saprospiraceae > M3007. The sequence goes on along the minus strand of JANRLZ010000123.1, from coordinate 6,083 downwards.
TGGCTATTCCTACGCCCGAACATTTTTTACCCTTGTTGTACACCCTGGGTTTGCAGGACAAAAACGAATCCGTGCAGTTGTTCAATGACCAGCCGGTTGCCGGGGCTTTGACCATGACCTCGGTAAAAATCGGCTGAGCATAAGCATGCCCCCTGTTTTAAGACCCGACTGCTGAAAAAACCGGCGCAAATCGTACCTTTGCGCCCCGCTATGCTATCCCTCTCGAATATCTACATCCAATACGGCGACCGCATCCTGCTCGACCGTGTGAATTTTGTGCTGAAACCCGGCGAACGCGTCGGTCTCGTCGGTCGAAATGGCGCAGGAAAATCCACCCTGCTCAAGATCATTGCCCGCGAAATGACGCCCCATGAAGGCGATGTGGTAGTGCCGGGCCACTTTACCCTCGGTTACCTGCACCAGGATATGCTGCTGCCCAAGGGCAAAACCGTCATAGATGAAACCATGAGCGCGTTTGCCGAAATTATTGCCCTGGAAAACGAACTCCAGCGCATCGGCGACGAGCTGGCCCTGCGCGACGACTACGAAAGTGAAGCCTATCACAAACTGATCGAACAGATGGGCGATGTGACCGAGCACCTGCACCACATGGGTAGCGCCACTTCACAGGCAGATGCCGAAAAAGTGCTGGGCGGACTGGGTTTTGCGGCAAGCGACATGACCCGCCTTACCGATGAGTTTTCCGGCGGCTGGCAAATGCGCATCGAACTGGCCAAAATGCTGCTGCGCCGCCCCGACTTGTTGTTGCTCGACGAACCGACCAACCACCTCGACATCGAGAGCATACTCTGGCTCGAAAACTGGCTCTTCAACTATCCCGGTATGGTGATCGTGATTAGTCACGACCGCCGTTTCCTCGACAACGTGACCAACCGGACGGCAGAAATTTCGCTCGGGAAAATCATGGATTACAAAGCGCCGTATTCCAAATACGTCGAACTCAGCGCCGAGCGTCGGGAACAGATGCAAAACGCCTACGAAAATCAGCAGCGCGTCATTGCCGATCGGGAGCGAACCATTGCGCGGTTTATGGCCAAAGCGACCAAAACCAGCATGGCGCAGTCCATGCAAAAGCAACTGGATAAAATGGAGCGCATCTAGATCGAGGAAACCGACACCTCGCTCATGCGCCTGCGTTTCCCCGATGCGCCCCGCAGCGGTGAAGTGGTGGCAAAGGCGGAAAACCTGACGAAACGTTACGGCAATGTGAAAGTGTTGGAAAATATTGATTTTCAACTGCTTCGGGGTGAACGGGTGGCTTTTGTCGGACAAAATGGACAAGGTAAAACCACGCTGGCAAAAATTCTGATCGGTCAGGAACCTTCCAGCAGCGGGAAATGTACGCTGGGGCATAATGTCAGTGTGGGCTATTACGCCCAAAATCAGGCTGAAACACTGAATCCCAAACTGACTTTGCTCGAAACCATGGAGCAAAATTCGCCGGAGGAAATGCGCACCAAGTTGCGCGCCATCCTCGGCGCCTTCCTGTTCAGCGGAAAAGATGTGGATAAAAAAGTGGCGGCGCTCAGCGGCGGCGAGCGCGCACGGCTTGCCCTGGCCTGCATGTTGTTGCGCCCTTTCAACCTGTTGTTGCTCGACGAGCCGACCAACCACCTTGATATGTTGTCGAAAGATGTGCTGAAACAGGCCTTGATGGAGTACAACGGTACCCTGCTCATTGTGAGCCACGACCGCGAATTTTTATCCGACATGACCACGCGTACCATTGAATTCCGCGACGGTCATTTGAAGGAATACCTCGGTGACGTCAATTATTTTCTCGAAAAAAGACAGTTGGACAATATGCGCGACGTGGAAAAAGCCACCGTTGCAGCCAAAGGCGGCGCGCGCTCCGACAATGGCGTACAGGTATTGGGCGCCGAAGAGAAAAAACAACTGGAACGCGCCGTGCAAAAACACGAAAAACGCATCGCTGAGCTGGAATCGGAAATCGGAAAATGGGAAGAAAAAATGGCCGACCCGGAATTTTACACCCGGCCCACATCCGACAGCGATATGAAAAAATACGGCGACCTGAAAGGCGAACTCAGCAAAGTGTACGGCGAATGGGAAGCTGCGGTAGAGCGGCTGGGGTAATGTAATGTTACAAATCTTCCGTCCTGAAATAAATATCGCGCATGGCGATGCGGCAACCAATGGATTTTAATTCGATTTCCGCATCGAGGCCTTCCACAGCGCTCAACTGCCACACATCACTCTCCGTCCGGTTCGACAGGCGGGCCAGTGGTTTATCCTGATTTACAATCAGGTATTCCTTGAAAGAAGGCAGGTAACTGTAATCCATGAATTTTTGTCCCCGGTCGTGCGCTTCGGTTTTTGAGGAAGCGACTTCCACGATCAGCAATGGATTGAGCAAGACATCTTTTCTGCCTTCATAATATTCCGGCTTTTCAAAAATGACCACAGCGTCGGGGTAGTAAAACGTTTCGATGGGCGGAATCCAGATTTTGGTGTCGCTGTTGCTGACTAAGTAAGGCAGGTTTTTTTGGCGGATTGCAAGATGCAGATAAGTCACGATATTGCTGGAAATCGTGTTGTGTTTCAAAGTTCCTCCTGGCTTGGGAATCATCTGGCCTTTAATGAAATAATGTTTACTGCGCGACCGCTCTTCCATCTCCAGGTATTCAGCGATGGACATCTTTTTGGGGCTTTCTACAACAGCCGGTGCGTTCATATTTTCGGATATTTTGTACAAATATAGTTGTTTCACTTTTCACAAGCAAATGAATTTCCCCTTTATTCCCTTATTTTTGCGCCTCGTTTTAAGGGGGTAGCGCCAGTTTTTGGAAAAATGGCAATAAAGCGCCCCGTTTCTACTCAATCTCAACATGTATCGTACCCATACCTGCGGCGAACTCCGCCTCGCCGACGTCAACAAGGAAGTTACTCTCAGCGGCTGGGCCGCCACCATACGCGACAAAGGCGCACTGCTCTGGATTGACCTGCGCGACCGCTACGGCATAACGCAATTGGTACTCGATGAAAATTACTCGGCCAAAGACCTTTTCGAAACTGCCCGCAGCGTAGGCCGCGAATTTGTATTGCAAGCCAGCGGGACAGTCATCGAAAGGGAATCCAAAACGAGCAAAATCCCGACGGGCGACATCGAAATAAAAGTCACGTCGCTCAAAATTCTCAATGCTTCCAAAACGCCGCCTTTTACCATCGTGGATGATACCGACGGCGGCGACGACCTGCGGATGAAATACCGCTATCTCGACCTCCGCCGCAATGCCGTGCAACGCAACCTGATCTTCCGCTCCAACCTCGCCATTGAAACGCGGAAATACCTGGCCGGACAAGGTTTTATCGAGGTCGAAACACCCAATCTGATAAAATCCACCCCCGAAGGCGCACGCGATTTTGTGGTGCCCAGTCGCATGAACAAGGGCCAGTTTTATGCCCTGCCGCAAAGCCCGCAAACCTTCAAACAAATCCTGATGGTGGCCGGCTTCGACAAATATTTTCAGATCGTAAAATGTTTCCGCGATGAGGACCTCCGCGCCGACCGCCAGCCGGAATTTACGCAGATAGACTGCGAAATGTCGTTCGTTCATCAGGAAGACATTTTGAATACCTTCGAAGGGCTCACCAAACACCTCTTCAAAGCGGCGTTGGACATTGAACTGCCGACTTTCCCGCGGATGACCTACGATGAAGCCATGCGCCGTTTTGGTTCCGACAAGCCGGATTTGCGTTTCGGGATGGAATTTTGCGACCTCAGCGACGTAGCCAAAGGCAAGGGGTTTCCGGTGTTCGACAGCGCCGAATCAGTGATCGCTATTTGTGCCCCGGGTTGTGCCGATTATTCGCGCAAACAAATGGACGAACTGACCGAATGGGTAAAACGTCCACAAATCGGCGCCAAAGGACTGGTTTATGTGAAGTGTGAAGCCGACGGCAGTTACAAATCGAGCGTGGATAAATTTTACAGCGCCGACGACCTGAAAATCTGGGCCGAACGCTGCGGCGCCCAAGCGGGCGATCTGTTGTTTTTGCTTTGTGGCGAGGAAGAAAAAACGCGCAAACAACTCTCCGAACTGCGGCTCGAAATGGGTACGCGCCTCGGTTTGCGCCGCGGCGACGATTTCAAGCCGCTTTGGGTCGTGGATTTCCCCCTGCTGGAATGGGACGAAGAGGAAGGACGCTTTTTTGCCATGCACCACCCCTTCACCTCGCCCAAGCCGCAGGATATTCAGAAAATGGAAAGCGACGACCACGCGCTGCTCAAATCCATGCGCGCCGATGCCTACGACCTGGTACTCAACGGCGTGGAAATCGGCGGCGGCTCCATCCGGATACACGACCGCGATTTGCAGGCCCGGAATTTTAAACTACTCGGCTTTAGCCCCGAAGAGGCCGAAGCGCAATTTGGCTTCCTGCTCGGCGCCTTCGAATACGGCGCGCCCCCGCACGGCGGCATTGCTTTCGGATTCGACCGACTGAATGCGGTTATGAACGGCGCCAACTCGATCCGCGACTTCATCGCCTTCCCCAAAAACAACCAGGGCCGCGACATGATGATTGACGCACCCGATGCCATCAAGTTGAAACAACTGGAGGAATTAGGGATACGATTGAAGGATTGATTCGATTGATTCGATTGATTCGATTGATTCGATTGATCCGATTGATTCGATCGTATCTGTTTAGTAACTATCTGATCCATAATCACTATTCTAAAAATTCGAATCAATCGAATCAATCGAAAAATCGAATCAATCGAAAAATCGAATCAATCGAAAAATCGAATCAATCGAACTAATCGAATCAATCGAAAAATCGAACCAATCGTATGGCTTACACCGAATCCAATATGATTCCGCTCGGCACTGTGGCGCCGGATTTTGAATTGCCGAACCCTGCGACCGGAAAAACGGTTGGATTACGCGATGTGGCGGCCGGGGCAAAGGCCACGGTGGTCATGTTTTTGTGCAACCATTGTCCGTACGTATTATACGTCAACCCCGAAATCGTGCGGATCGTGGAAGCGTATGGCCCCCAAGGCGTGGCATTTGTGGGGATCAACAGCAATGATGCGGAAACACATCCGGAAGATGCTCCCGAAAAAATGCCGGCACACGCGAGGTCGGTGGGATACACCTTCCCTTACCTTTACGACGAATCGCAGGAAGTAGCCCGCACTTATGATGCGGCCTGCACACCTGATTTTTATATTTTTGACTCCCATCTTCAACTGGCTTACCGCGGTCAACTCGATCCGAGTCGCCCAAAACGCAATCCGGTTGAACCGACCGGGGAAGACCTTCGCGCCGCCCTCGATGCCGTGCTGAACAACCGCCCCGTCAACCCGCAACAACGCCCCAGCGGCGGTTGCAACATTAAATGGAAAAAGGATTGATTCGATTGGGGCGATTGGATTTTCCTCGTTTCGCTCGGATGGGATAAGCAATCATCAATCGAAAAATCGCACCAATCGAATCAATCAATCGAAAAATCGAATCAATCGCCATGCGTCCAACACAAATTACCGATCAGGTTATCCAGGATTTTATCACAGCCGGCTTGCACGAGGATATTCGTGAGGGCGATCACACCTCCCTTGCCACCATCCCGGAAGGCAACCGCAGTCGCGCGGTGCTGAAAATAAAGGACTACGGTGTGATTGCCGGGGTCGAACTTGCCCAACATATTATCCGGCACCTCGACGCCGATGCTGTTTTCGAAGTACATAAAACCGACGGTACGGATGTGCTGTACGGACAAACCGCATTCGAGGTGGAAGCCAACAGTCGCGCGCTTTTGCAGGCTGAACGCCTCCTGCTCAATGCCATGCAGCGAATGAGCGGCATCGCTACCCTCAGCAGTCGCTTTGCATTTGAAGTCGGCGACTTGCCGGTGAAAGTGCTGGATACCCGCAAAACCACTCCCCTGATTCGTTTCCTGGAAAAATGGGCGGTTAAAATCGGCGGGTGCGAGAATTACCGCTGGGGATTGTACGACTGGATGATGATCAAGGACAACCACGTAGACGCTGCAGGCGGCATGCGCAATGCCATCGAACGCGCACATACCTACCT
>JANRLZ010000122.1:0-30135 GCA_033762055.1 Saprospiraceae bacterium | reverse complement strand
GGCACAGGTGTACTGGTGCGATGTCTGGCTTAAACAAGGGCGTTACGACTACCAGTACATGGTGGTGGATCAAAAAACCGGCAAGCCCGACCTGGATGGTTTTGAAGGGAATTGGTATGCAACGGGAAATTTATACACCATTTTGGTGTACTTCCGGCCTTTTGGTGCGCGTTTCGACCGATTGATGGGTGCCGTAACGCTGAACAGCGCGCGACGCTAAACCGGCGCTACCCGCCTCTCCGCGCTTTTTCCCACAACACCGTTTGTCGGCCACGCAACAGACGCAACAGTCCGGCGTACATGGCAAAATTCATCAGACAGAAATAATAGGGAATAAAAAAGGCCTTGACTTTCAGTTTGCGTTGTTCCAAAAGCCAGCCCGCCAGGGCCGCTACATAGAAACCAATTTGTGCGACAAGCAAAATGTGGTAAAACCCTTGTCCGGTTGCGGCAAGCCAGATGTTCACGAGAAACAACACCGGCAGCAACAAAGGTGCGAGGGTCCAGCGCAGCACCCGGTGCGAGACATACTGGAAACTGAGCAGGCCATAACGAAAGGGGTTAAGCAACGGACCCAGGCGCCATACTGCCTGCAAGCCGCCGGCAGCGATGCGCACCTTGCGTTTCATTTCTTCCGCCACAGAGATGGAGGAACTTTCGGCAGCCCATGCGCCCGGTTCGTATTGCACCCGCCAGCCACGTTGTGCGATGCGCATGGTGAGGTAAAAATCTTCCACCAGCGTATCAGGCGGCACAGGTTCGTAACAATCGGTGCGCAGCGCAAACAACTCGCCGGCAGCACCGATTACACTCCACAACTCTGCATCCCATTTTTTTAACAAACTTTCATACTTCCAGTAAATACCTTCCCCGGCGCTGCTGGCGGCATCCTTATCGGCCATGGCAATGCGTTTTTCGCCGGCCACCGCACCTACCTGCGGATCGGCAAAATGCCGTATCAATCGGAGCAAAGCATCGGGGTTTACCTCCGTGTTGGCGTCGGTGCTTACCACAATCGGGGTGTTTATTTGTTCCATCGCCCGGTGGAATGCCGCGATTTTCCCTCTTCGTTCCGGCTGATGTAACAATACCCATTGTACCCCCGGCGGGTACGGATATTCACGAATAATATCAGGCGTACGATCATCGGAGCCATCGGTTACGAAACAAAACCGAATACTTTGGCGAGGGTATTTCAGGGCCAGCGAATTGTCAATTTTCCGACGAATCCACTCTTCTTCATTGTAAGCGCAAACGACAAAAGTGACTTCCGGTAAAAGTGTGGTCTCAACGCGGCTTCTCTTAAAAAACAATCTTTTTACGCGCACCAACAACCATAAAACCAGTCCATACCCGATATAGGCGTAAAAGACGATAAAAAGTCCGGACCAAAAAAGGAATTCGATTGCGCGCATGGTGTTCGAAAGGACAAAGGTAAAAAGCGGAGCCGCAAGCAGGTTAAAACATAGTAAAATTGGGCTATTTGCACGTATTGAAAGATAAGCGCCCAATTTTAACATAAAATAAAAATTATCTATAACCTCCTTTTAATCAAATGATAAAAAACGATTTAACCATGCAATAAAAATAAAATATCAATTCCCGCGATCGTTTTTTCAATATGAAACCTTGCGAAATACCTGCTGTTTTTTCAAGCGGCACTATCTTTGTCACATTCAGGCAGTACGCCTGAAACAAATGCCTTCCTCCCCCCTTGCCGACGGCGGCAACCCCAAAATTTGGCTTAATCCTTGCAGCAGGGCCGTGTAGCATTACCATGCATTTTTTAATCCTCGTTGCGCCTCCGGGCGTGGCTAATCCCAACACAGTACTGCCCCCCTTCTGTGAAGCATAAGCATTGGCGAAGAGAAATTAACAGGTGGTATGTTCCTTTCCCGGGAAGATACCGCCGACCAAAAACAGCGATTACATTATGAACAGAAGGTTACTTCTGGTCGAAGACCATGACGGACTTCGCCGAGTTATCGGTAGTTTTCTTTCCGAAAAATTTGATGTGGTAGGGGCCAAAAATGGCCTCGAAGCCATGACCTGGCTGCAAAAAGGCGTAATGCCCGACGTCATTGTCACCGACTCCGCCATGCCCGAACTCGATGGCGCCGCCCTGCTTTCCAACCTGCGTTGCAGCGGTTTGTGGGCCGATATTCCGGTGGTGGTACTGGGCAGCGCCGGCGATGAAGACGAAGCCAACCGGTTCAAATTACTCGGCGCTTATGCCTATTTTTCCAAACCATTCAGTCCGGTTCTGTTACAAAACCAGCTGATGGATATCGTAGGGTAAGCTGCTTTCCGTTTTCTTCCTTTCCAACGACACCATCCGACAGGGACCGAACAGCAAACACACTGTAGCTTCTTTTAATCATGCATCCCAACCCGCATACACCCGATTACAATCTTGCCACCGCGCGCGAACTCCTGTTCGTGGGGTTCGAAATCAATTTCGACGATCGTATCCGCAATTTCCCCTACCACAGCCGGGAATACCAACATAAAATCGAAAACAACAGCTTTCTGGCCTTTCAATGGCTCGAACAACGTGTTCGCGATATCAGCACCTTCCAGCTGCCCTATGCGATTTTGTGCGATCTCGACTGGCTCATGGCCGATCAATACCGCCTGGCGAAATGGCTGGCAGCCCACCCCGATCTGTGTACCGTACCGCTCATCGCCTTTACCCGAAAAGGAAAACCCGCCAATAAAAATGCCCTGGCTGCCAATGGCATAGACGATTGTTATACCGTGCCGGTAGACTGGGTTATGCTGGAAACCCGTCTGGGTTTTCTGAACCAGTTCAAACCTCGGGTGATGGAAGCCTCCGACAGGGTAAAACCCGAAAACTACCGCGTCGGAATTCCGTTCGAAAAACGCCTGTTCGATGTGGCCGGCGCTCTAACAGGTATCGTGCTCACCGCCTGGATATGGGGACCTGTTATGTTGGCCATTTGGCTGGAATCGCGTGGCCCTGTCGTGTACAAATCCAAACGTGTAGGCTACGGTTATCAGGTGTTTGAGTTTTTGAAGTTCCGTTCCATGTACGCAGGCGCCGACGAGCGTTTGCAGGAGATACAACATCTCAACCAATACAAGACGGAAGCGGTGAAAGGCTATCCCGTTTTTGTCAAAATCCCGGGTGATCCCCGTATTACCCGCGTCGGGCGCTTCATCCGGAAATACAGCATAGATGAACTGCCGCAACTTATCAATGTGTTGCGGGGAGAAATGTCGCTTGTCGGAAATCGCCCCTTGCCGCTTTACGAAGCCGAAACACTCACCCGCGACGAGTGGAGCGCGCGCTTCCTGGCGCCCGCCGGCCTGACCGGCTTGTGGCAGGTTACCAAACGCGGGCGCGCTGCCGTTTCAGCCGAAGAACGGATACGACTGGACATTGCCTATTCGCAGAAAAAATATTCCGTGTGGGACGACCTGAAAATCGTGTTCCAAACCTTTGGTGCATTTATCCAGAAAGAAGACGTTTGAACAGCTTCCCGGGCATGACTTCCATTATTACCGTCAATTACAACGAAACCGAAATGACCTGTGCCATGCTCGAAAGCATCCGGCGGCAGGGCATACCCGATGTGCAACTCATCGTCGTGGATAATGCCAGTCGGGAGAACCCGGCCGATTTGTTTAAAGCGCGTTTTCCGGAAGTCACGTTTATCAGAAGCGAGCAGAACCTCGGTTTTGCCGGCGGCAACAACCTGGCCTTGCCGCATGCCAAAGGCGAATTTCTTTTTTTTGTAAACAACGATGCCGAACCGACCCCCGGCTGTATCGAAACGTTGCTGCATTTTTTTGCCGAAAACCCGAATGCAGGCATCGTCAGTCCGCTCATTTGTTATTACCCGGAAGAAAAAAACGCCCCGGCATTGATTCAATATGTCGGCATGACGCCGGTTTCGCCTTTTACCGGTCGCAACCGAACGCTGGGTGCAGGAAAAACAGATCAAGGGCAATTCGACCGACCGGCGCGTACAGCTTATGCACATGGCGCCGCCATGATGGTTCCGCGCAAAGTGCTGGAAACTGCCGGCCCCATGTGGGAAGGTTTTTTCCTGTATTATGAAGAGTTGGACTGGTGTGAACGCATCCTTAAAGCCGGTTTTGAGGTGTGGGTCGAACCACGGGCGCGGGTGTGGCACAAGGAAAGTCATACGCTCGATAAAATGGGCCCCACCAAAACGTATTACCTTACACGCAATCGCCTCCTTTTTATGCGCCGCAATTTCGGAGGATGGCGCCGGGGGGTATTTCTCGCATTTTTATACGGCATAACCCTGCCGGCAAATATTATTCGTTATGCTTTGCGGAAGGATTGGGTCAATTTACGCGCGTTTTTGCGAGGGATTAGCGGAGGTTGAGCGCTTCCGGGCTTGCCGGGAAAGACGCCGGCGCCAACAAGGGTAAAAAACTTTAGACAGCCTCCATATAAAAGAACGATGTCGCTTTTTTTTCTGCTTTGCCTGTTGTTTATCCTGCAACTCACGTACCCTTTTTTATCGGTACTGGCGGCGCGTTTTTTTTCCTCCAAACCGGGATCGGCCTTGGAGACGCCGGTTCAATACGATTTTGCCTGCGTCATTACCGCTTACCGGAATGCTGAAATCGCCCGGCCCCTGGTGGCTTCATTGATCGGTCAGCAGTATCCCAACTGGATGGTGTATTGGGTTGTCGATGAATGCCCAGATTTTCAAGAGACATCCGGCGATTCGCGGGTGTTGTTGCTCCGGCCGGAGCCCCCCCTGCGCCTCAAAGCCAAAAGCATCATTTACGCCCTGGCGCATTTTCAGCGCCCGCACGATTATGTGGTCGTTTTTGATGCCGACAATCTGGCGCACCCCGATTTTCTGGCTGCGATCAATCGCATGGCCAATCGGGGCTTTTCCTGTATTCAGGGACAGCGGACGGCCAAAAACCTCGATACCGACTATGCGGCACTCGACAGCCTGGGCGAACATTACAAAAACTACATAGAACGCGAAATACCCTTCCGGCTTGGAGGCTCGGCAGTCATCAGCGGTTCGGGCATGGCCACGGCAACCCATCTGTACAGGGCTTACCTGGCCAGTCCGGAAATCGAACAAGGCAAGCAACGTTGGAAAAAAATGTTGCAGGAAGACAAGATTCTACAAAATTTCCTGCTTCGCCGCGGCGAGCGCATCGCCTATGCGCGTGAAGCGGTGGTGTACGACGAAAAAGTGGACAGCGGCGCAGCCGTAGAAACCCAGCGAAGCCGCTGGTTGTATTCCTATTTTCAAAATATTCCAAACGCACTGGGTATCCTCCGTCGCGGCATTATTCGACTGAATTTCAACCAGTTGTACTTCGGATTTGTGACGTTGGTGTTGCCGCTGTTTATCCAGTTGGGTACGGCGGTGGTGTTAATGACGGCAGCCTTCCTGTTTGCGCCGGCATGGGGTTGGGCGCTCGCAGCAGCCCTGGCAGTATTTGCCCTGAATATCGGCTGGGTGTTGTATCTCGACCAGGCGCCCCCCGAAGTTTGGCGGGTATGCTGGAAGACGCCCCGTTTTATGTGGCGGCAATTGCGCGGGCTCTTCAAAATGCGCAACCCGAACAAACATTTCACGCATACCACCCACCACAAGTCGGTGTCGGTGGAGGACGTATTGAAAAAGAAGCGCGAAAAACCGGATTAAGCGCCTGTCTAAATAGAGGATGAATTTGTCAGCAGCGATCCGGTTTGAAATTATCTGCATGGCAGACTAAACGTGCGTCCTTTTTTTCTGTCAAAAAAAATATGGAATAAAACGAGAGGCAACCCAACCAACAGGGATTGCACCACTGTCTATGAAATCAAAAATAAATTTTGCAAAACACTTGTTTTTTCCATAAAATAAATCTTACTTTGACCCAATAAAAAAAGGAGGTTCGCCATGACAACTAAACGCATTCCAATCGCTCTCATCCTCCTCAGTTGCTTCACTGTTGCTGTGTCCGCCCAAAATGTGGCGGGAAAAACCTTTACGAAAGCCTTTAATTCCGACGGAAAAAGCAAGCTTCGGCTTGAACTTCCGGGCGCCGTTGACATGAAAGTGTGGGACAATCCGAGTATTCGTTTTGAAATCAGCGTCAATCTGCCGGCCAACAACGGCTCCATGCTGAACGAACTTGCGAACATCGGGCGTTACAACCTGACGGCCAAAGAAGAAGGCGACATGCTGGTAATTACCGCCCCCAACCTGCAAAAACAATTGAAAGTCAAGGGTGAAGTACTGAAAGAGAACCTGACATTCGTTGTATTTGTACCTAAAGACATGCAGGTAGAAATGATGCCGCCCGGCCCGGTTTTGGCCGATGCCAAGAAATAGGCACACACTCCGCGTTTTCAAGATAGACTTAGTATGTAACTTGCCCGAGCGTATGATGCGTCCGGGCATTTTTTTGTTTGCGTACTTGCGCCGAACTTTGCCCAAAAATTTTCAAGATGAAACTACTGCCCCGTTTTTATACCCTGTTTTTTGCGATGGCTTTTTGCGACGCCCAGGCTTTTGCGCAAATGGAACGTACCATGTACCAGGTGTTCGAAATTGATTCCGCACAAACCGTGCAGTTTGAAGTCGCCGGAGAATACGAGGTGCTCGAATGGGCAGGCAATTCCATCCTCGTCGAAACCAATGTACAGATTTGGGACGCCTCCCGCGAAATTCTCGGCTATCTGATCAAAGAAGGCCGCTACGACCTCGCAACCGACTCCACTGCAGGGCCCAACCCCAAACATGTGCGCATTTTTACCAAAAATCTTGAACGAAAACCGATCAAACGCCTCGACGGACAAAAATGCCTCGAAATTGCCGTGACCAAGATTTTTGTACCTGATACGTATTACATTTCAGAAGATAAACAACGGCTCACCCGGAAAGGGGGCTGAGTCGCCGCTTTTTTCCTGATAAAAACAGGACAGACCGTATGCCACAAATCGTTGAAATCGTGCTGCTGCCTCATGAGCGCGACCAGGAACCGCTGTTGCGCGAAAAAGCAGCCCGCCAAACCGGCCTCCGTGCAGAACAAATTTCGCACATAGAAATCCTGAAATCTTCACTTGACGCGCGTTCGCGCCAACCGGTGTTTCGCATTCGGGCGGAAGTATATGGAGCAGCAGAGAAATTTGTCCCGGAACCTGCCATCCTGGCCGGATTCAAGCCCGTTGAAGGGCAAAAGAAAGCGATCGTGGTGGGCGCCGGTCCCGCCGGCTATTTTGCCGCGCTGGAATTGATCGAACGCGGCATCCAACCCATTGTACTCGACCGCGGAAAAGATGCGCAATTGCGCCGCCGCGATTTAAGGGCCATTCAACAATTCAGTCAGGTCAACCCGCATTCCAACTATTGTTTCGGCGAAGGCGGGGCAGGCACGTATTCCGACGGGAAACTGTACACCCGCTCCATCAAACGCGGCAATGTGCAAAAATCGCTGCGGTTACTGGTCGAGCACGGCGCTAAAAGCGACATTCTGACGGAAGCCCACCCCCACATCGGCTCCAACAAATTACCCGGTGTGGTGCAAAATATCCGCCAAACCATTCTGAACTATGGCGGGGAAGTACATTTTGATCACTGGGTAACGGATTTCATCGTGCAGGAGGGCCGCATGATCGGCGTCCGGGTGCAGGATTTAACGCGCAGCGAAGGCCCGGCTACCGCCGAAATTTTTGCCGATGCCGTAATTCTTGCCACCGGCCATTCGGCCCGCGATATTTACCGCCTGCTCCACTCCCGCGGTATTCGCATCGAAGCCAAGCCCTTTGCATTAGGCGTGCGGGTAGAGCATCCGCAGCCATTGATTGACAGCATTCAATACAAACAAAACCGGCGCACCGACGAGTTGCCGGCAGCCAGTTACAGTTTGGTATGCCAGGTGGGCGGACGGGGCGTTTTCTCCTTTTGCATGTGTCCGGGCGGACTGATTGTGCCTGCAGCAACGGCGCCGGGTGAAGTGGTGGTAAACGGCATGAGTATGAGTCGGCGCGATTCGCCTTTTGCCAATTCCGGGATGGTAACATCCGTAGAGCCGGAAGACCTTGCGCCCTGGCAATATCACGGTGTGTTTGCCGCGATGGCATTTCAGGAAGAAGTAGAGCAACGGTTGTTTGCCAACGGCGATGGCAGCCAGAAAGGCCCGGCTTTGCGGTTACCCGATTTTATCGCCGGTAAAATATCGCCCGATTTGCCGGGCAGTTCGTATATCCCTGGTTTGTATCCCGCGCCGCTGTACGAGTTGTTGCCCTCTTTTATTTACAAACGTTTGCGCGAAGGCCTGGCCGATTTTGGCCGGCAGATGCGCGGATTTTACACGGCGGAAGCCAATGTTGTGGCTACGGAAAGTCGTACAAGCGCGCCGGTGCGCATTCCGCGCAACCCGGATACGCTGATGCACCCGGAAATGGCGGGGTTGTTTCCATGCGGTGAAGGCGCCGGGTATGCGGGCGGTATTATTTCGGCGGCGATGGACGGTCAGAATGTGGCCGGCGCAGTAGCGCATTGGGTGGCAGCCGTTCCTGCCGGTACTACTTAAAATTGATATACAAGGCCGGGTCTACGGCGCGGCCTTTGTACCAGAGTTCGAAGTGCAAGTGTGGGCCGGTGGTGGTTTCGCCGGAATTGCCGATAATGGCAATGGCTTCGCCGGCTTTGACAATATCGCCCTCCCGTCGCAGCAACACCGAGTTATGCTTGTAAAACGTTACGACATTGTTGGGGTGTTGCAAAGCGATGCTGTAACCGGTTTCCACCGTATATCCGGCGGAGATGACCGAGCCGTCGGCTGCCGCTTTTACGGCGGTATTTTTGGGGGCGGCTACATCCAGACCGAGGTGGTTTTTTTTCAGGTCGTAGGCGGCTGTGACTTCACCGCTTACGGGAGGAATAAAAAACTGTTGTTCGAGCGGCATATCACGAACAATGGCGGGGACTTGGGCAGAAGCTCCGGAGTTGTTGGGATCGGACGTGAAAGTACCCAGTGCGACCGCCGAACGCAGGTTCTCATCTTCCGGAATACGATCTACATCTTTCGGCAGCGTATCGGCCGGGTTCTCCGGTTGCCCCTGCTTTTTTACGGCATCGGCACTGATGTCTTCCAGATCGCCGGTCAGAATTTTCCTGAAATTTTCATTGTAGCGCCGGTGCGCTTCGATCTCGTTTTCCAGGCTGGCTACTTTGCCGGTCAGCTCCGCAATTTCCGAATCGCGGGTAAAATCGCCGTAACCGGGGATGTAGCGTTTCAATGGTGTCCAGATAATCAACATGGTCACCAGAATAGCGGTACCGACGATGAGCGAACTCAGGCCCACATACACCGCCAGCGGCGTCAGTTTGATAGATGTCACCTCCTCGAAAGTGTCATCGTTCATGATGACGAGGCGGTATTTATCGCGCAATTTTTCCATCAGACTGCGGTCGTCATCGCCGTGTCTGCGGAAGAAATTGATCAGCTGTTTGAGAAAGGCAAAGAATTTTTGCATTCGATGGTGCAGGGCATTTCGCCATGCAGGGGGCAAATTTCGGAGAAAAAATCGAGATTATCTGTGGTTTCGCTAATGAAGGCGGCTATATCAAGGGTACCCGCACTTCAAAGCGATCGCCCCGTTCGCCGGCCCAAACGGAACGATCGCTGAGCAGAGCATAACGGTTGGTAATATTTTGAAGTCCGACGCCCGTCGAAGCCACCTCAACGCCGCCGCGCGGGCGGAAGGGGTTCCGGACTGTCAGGAAATCATCTTCCAGTTCGATACTGACAATCAAGGGCTCTTTGGCCGACATCCGGTTGTGTTTTACGGCATTTTCTACCAATAATTGCAGGGTAAGCGGCGCAATCCGGTAATGATCCAGCGCAGCATCTGCAATATTGATCTGGAGGTCAAACTTGTTGTCAAATCGAATCTTTAACAAAAAAGCATACGAACGAATAAACTCCAGCTCGGTGCGAAGCGTCACCAGGGTCTGGTCTTTTTGCTCCAGAATATAGCGATAGGAGCGCGCCAGTTGTTCGATGAATTGCTCTGAAAGGTCGGCGTTCACGTGTACCAGCGAGCTGAGGATACTCAGGCTGTTGAACAAAAAATGCGGATTCACCTGCGTGCGCAAAAGATCTATTTCATGGAGTAGTTGTTGCTTTTCCAGCGCCTCCGACCGCACCTGCATTTTCAAAGACCGGCGCCGGAAATACAGCATGCGCGTCCAGATGGCCAGGGCAACCAGGCCGATCAGTACCCCTGCCGTGAGCAACAGCACCAGTAGCCGATCCTTTTGCCGCAGGTTTTTTTCATACGCCATTTCCTGTTCGAACTGCGCTTTGGCGCGCGTCAGACTGTCGCGCTCCATTTCCATGGCTTTCAGTTTTTGAGCGGTTTCGCTAAGTTGCAAACTATCTTTTACGAGATAATAGCGCTCCAGATAAGGCACTGATTTTTGAAATTCCCCTCGTTTTGAATAGGCTTTGTACAAACAAATACAGGCATTGGCCTCGTTGAGATTAGGTGTGCCGAGCGATGAGGCATATTGAAGGGCTTTTTCACAACTTTTAATTGCTTCGCCATAATTTTTCCAGCTGATCCAGAGTTCGCCTATACTGCTGAAAGCATCACTTAACCCTTCCAGATCACCCATCTGATTAAAAATCTCCACCTCCCGTTCGTAATCTTTCAAGGCATCCTCGTAGCGTTCCGTACTGGTGTACACCGATGCCCGGTTATGTAATGAGGTAGCCATGCCATACAGATCGCCTTTTTTCTCCTGAATGGCCAGGCATTTCCGGATCGCTTCCAGCGCCTTGGGGTAATCGTTTTGTTCGAAATAAATCAGTGAAAGGTTGTTGTACACAAAAGAAAGTCCTTCTTCGTGATGGACGGCTTCGTACAACGTTTGCGCCTTGAGCAAATAATCCTTGATTTTAGGATCGTTGTCTGAATTCAGGTAATAAATCGTAGATAATCCGACATAAGCGTCGGCTTCTCGCTTGCGGTCGCCCGATGCTTCTGCCAATCGCAGCGACTGGGTGATACAATCAATCGCTTTTGAATAATTGCTTTGCAGGCGATAGACATCGCCCATATTTTTATACACTTCTGCCAGCAGGGAGCGATTACCCGATTTTTCGAGTAATGGGATACATGATTCGTAGTATTGTAAGGCTCGCTGAAAATCGGACTGCATTCGCCAACTCACTCCAATGGTAATCATGGATTGTACAAACCAGTTTGGATAGGCGTCTTTTTTTGCCAATTGCAGCATCTCGGTGGCAAATAGCCGGGCGGAGTCGGGGTTTTTTCGCACCATTGCATTGCTCAACAGATGCATGGCTTTCAATCGTTGCGTATCCGGTAATGACGTGTTGCTCCACACGCCGTACAGGCTGTCGGTGTTGCTTTGTGCATTTAAACGGAAGGCAAGACAGTAAAACAGGAAGAGGGGTAGAATTTTATTCATGATGGGCAAAAACACCGCATAAAGCAGGGCTTAAAAGTAACCACCTGTCGGGATTTCAAAAAATTGCATCCGATCAAACCCCTAAACTGAAAGCCGAAAGCCTGTAAATTCGAGTTGAAAGCCCGGGTTCAAGGCAAAATAGCCGATCACCGGCCATGCGACAGCACTCGTCTATCTTTTGCGGGAACTGGCCAAAAGGCAGTAATTATGCCTTTTAAAATTTAGCCATAACATGCATCGTATCGTTTTACTAACCCTTTTCTCCCTGACGGCAGCCGTACTATCCGCGCAGGACAAGCCCAAATGGGATGTCTCCAACCCCGTCGCCGGCGGCGTTCCTTACCGCGACGTCACGTTCAAAACCAGCGAAGGCACCTGGATGTGCCTCGACATCAGTCCCGACGGAAAAACCATCGCATTTGATCTGTTGGGCGATATTTATACCATGCCCGCAGCAGGCGGAACGGCTACCTGTATCCGCTCCGGACTTGCCTGGGAAGTACAGCCGCGTTTTTCGCCCGACGGCCAAAAAATCTCCTTCACTTCCGACGCCGGCGGCGGCGACAATATCTGGTACATGAACGCCGACGGCAGCAATGCCAAACAAATTACCAAAGAAAGTTTCCGGTTGCTCAACAATGCGGAATGGATAAATAATGAATACATCGTTGCCCGCAAACACTTCACCTCGCAACGCTCGCTTGGGGCGGGCGAAATGTGGATGTACCACCTGACCGGCGGCGAAGGTATTCAACTCACCAAACGAAAAAACGACCAGCAGGACGTAAACGAACCCAGCGTCAGCGCCGACGGCCGCTACATTTATTTTAGCGAAGACATGTACGGCGGCGGCTTTTTCCAATACAATAAAAACCCGGGAACGCAAATTTTTATCATCCGGCGCTACGATCGCGACGAAGGAAAAATCGAAGACATCACCGGTGGCTCGGGCGGCGCTTGCCGGCCTCAAATTTCACCCGACGGCCAGTGGCTGGCTTTCGTGCGCCGCGATTATACCAAATCCGTGCTTTGTATTCGCAACATGGAAAACGGACTGGAATACCCGCTGTACGACGGCCTCGACAAAGACCAACAGGAGGCCTGGACGGTGTTTGGGTGTTACCCCGGCTATTCCTGGACGCCCGACGGCCACGCCATTTTGATCTGGGCCGGTGGTAAAATTCGCAAAATCGAATTAAAAACCATCCCGATCACCCGGACAGACCGCGACGGGAATTACAATACCCGTATCGGGTTTACAAACCCGCCGATGCTGCAAGGCGTAACGGATGTTCCTTTTGAATGTACCGTAAAAACGAAAGTGGCCGAAACGCTGCGTTTCGACAACAAGGTGTTTGAAAATGAATTTACCGCGCGCGCCATTCGCCATGCCGTGACTTCGCCGGACGGAAAAACGCTCATCTTCAACGCCGACGGTGTGTTGTGGAAAAAATCATTGCCCAACGGAAAACCCGAACGACTGACCGGCGGCACCTATCCTTCCGGTGTAAAACCACCCGACAACAGCATCGAGGAAGCCCTCGAGTTTGAACCAGCCTTTTCACCCGACGGAAAATACTACGCCTACGTTTCCTGGTACGACGACGGACCGCGGCAAATCTGGTTGCGCGAATTGGGCAACCCCAAAGCCTGGTCCATCCTGACGCCGCCGTCGCGCATCTACCGCACCCCGGCTTTTTCGCCCGACGGCAAACAATTGGTGTTCCGTGTGCAGGAGGGCGACGATGAAATGGGCCCGGCCATGACCGACCAGCCGGGTATCTATGTGATGGACGTGGCGCTCAACAAGGTGTCGGAACCGCGTTTTATCGGAAATTTAGGAGAAAACCCGCGTTTTTCTGCCGATGGCAAACGTATTTTGGTGCAAAACGGCGGAGCCTTGTTCGGCGCGCTCGACAAAAGCCTGAAATCGTATGACCTCCATGGAAAAGACGAACGCGTACACGTCAAATCAAAATACGCGCATTCCTTCAGCGTTTCGCCCGACGGACAGTGGCTGGCATTTATCGAACTGCATAAAACCTACATCTGCGCGTTTCCGCAAACCGGCAAAACCCTCGAAATCAGCGGGGGCGCTTCTTCTATTCCGGTGACCTGCGTGAGCCGCGACGCCGGTTACAACCTGCAATGGAGCCGCGACTCAAAACAACTGCACTACACACTGGGCGATGAATATTTCAGCATCGACCTCAAAGACCGTTTTGCCTACCTGCCCGGCGCCCCCGATTCGCTGCCCCCATTGCCGGAAGCCGGTTTGAAAATCGGCCTTACCCTCAAAACCGACCAACCGGAAGGGGTAGTCGTCTTTGAAAATGCCCGCATCATCACGATGGAAGGCGACCAGGTGATTGAAAACGGCGTGCTGGAAGTGACGGAAAATAAAATCACGTTTGTGGGTTCGGCCTCCGATTATGGCAAAAAAGCGCAAGGCCCGGGCAAAAAACACCGCGTCAATTGCAAAGGCAAAACCATTATGCCGGGCATCATTGACGTGCACGCCCACCCCGGAAATTTCCGTTTCGGATTGAATCCGCAAAAACAGTGGGAATATTACGCCCAGCTGGCGTACGGTGTCACCACCCAGCACGACCCGTCGGTGAATTCCGAAATGGCATTTTCAAATGCCGAAATGATTCGTTCGGGCCGGATGGTCGGGCCGCGCTCCTATTCCACCGGCACCATTTTATACGGCGCCGACGGCGATTTCAAAGCACCCGTCAATTCGCTCGATGATGCCCGTTCCACCCTGCGCCGCACCAAAGCCTGGGGCGCATTTTCCGTAAAAAGTTACAACCAGCCGCGCCGCGACCAACGCCAGCAAATCATCGCCGCCGCCCGCGAACTGAACATGCTCGTGGTACCCGAAGGCGGCTCTTTTTTCCATCACAACCTCACCCAGGTGGTGGACGGCCACACCGGCGTGGAACACAACATTCCGATTGCTCCCCTGTACAACGACGTAACAACGCTCTGGAGCAATACCCGTGCGCACAACACACCTACCCTCATTGTTAACTACGGCGGACTCAACGGCGAGTACCAGTGGTACCAAAACAGCGAGGTGTGGAAAAAGAAACCGCTGCTCAATTTCACCCCCAAACATATCCTCGACGAACGCAGTCGCCACCGCACCATGGTACCGGAGGAAGAATACCAGAACGGCCACATCCTGGTCTCCAAATCCTGCAAAAAACTCCAGGATGCCGGGGTTAACATCAACCTCGGCGCGCATGGCCAGCTCAACGGCCTTGGCGCGCACTGGGAACTCTGGATGATCCAGCAGGGCGGCATGAGCAATTTGCAGGCGCTGCGCTGCGCCACCCTCAACGGCGCCAAATACCTCGGCATGGACAAGGAGATCGGCTCGCTGGCAGTCGGCAAACTGGCGGATCTGATCGTGCTCGATAAAAACCCGCTCGACAACATCCAGCACACCGAAAACATTCGGTGGGTAATGGTAAACGGCCGTCTGTACGACGCCGAAACCCTCAACGAAATCGGAAACTACGACCGAAAGCGGTCCAAATTCTGGTTCGAACAACCCGGCGCCCAAACCAGCAACGGCGCCGGCATGCGGCATACCTGCCACGAGCAGAAATGCGTGTGCGGGCATTGAGCGTGCTTTTCATTGGTAAAAATCCGTCCGGACTAGGCGCCGGACGGATTTTTAACCAAAATTTCTCTATAATTTTATTTGGAATTATTCGGGGTAAAAATCATTCTACCCGGTGCATTGTTTTTGCATACAATCATTTATCGAGGTATTGTTTTTAAAACATAAAAATTTATACAATTACCATAATGAGGCGGGCGGTACGATTGCTTTTTCCAGGATAATTCAGCGTATTGTTGTGACAATACTTAACAATTTGTCATGGCTGTCCTCCTCTTTTTTACCGCACACTGGTTCATTTCCATTTTCTTTCAAACGTTCTTCCATCATCGCTACGCGTCGCACAAGATGTTTACGATGAACCGGTTTTGGGAACGCAGCTTTCATTTGCTGACTTACGCTTCGCAGGGTTCGTCGTATCTGGTGCCCAAAGCGTATGCCATTATGCACCGTATGCACCATGCCTTTTCAGACACGGAAAAAGACCCGCATTCGCCGCATTTTTTCAAGGATGTTTTTGGAATGATGTGGCACACGGCCAAAATTTTTGACGGCCTGATCCACAGTACCTTGCACGTGGCGCCCAATTTTCTGGGCAATTACCCGACCTGGGATTGGCTCGATAAATTTGGCAATTCATGGACCTCCCGCCTGCTTTGGGGCAGCAGCTATGTAGTTTTTTACGCGTTTTTTGCGACTTCCTGGTGGATGTACCTGTTGTTGCCGCTTCATTTTTTAATGGGACCGATTCATGGCGCGGCGGTCAACTGGTGCGGACATAAATACGGCTATCAAAATTTTGACAACGGCGACGCCTCACGCAATTCTTTGCCCGTGGATTTTCTTTTGCTGGGCGAGTTGTTTCAAAACAACCACCACAAGCATCCCAACAGTCCGAATTTTGCGGCAAAGGCCTGGGAAATTGACCCGATGTACCCGGTCTTGCGCTTGTTGCATCGCATCGGAATTATCCGTCTGCGACGCGCATAGCGGTTTCGCCGGTACCGGAAATACAAAAGCGGCCGTCTCAAAGGTTTGAGACAGCCGCTTCCTGGATGTATGGATATTCGAAGAATTTACTTTGGATAGCCGGCCTTGATCCAGCAGTTGATGCTGTCGCGTTGTGCCTGGCTCATACCGCCGCCTTGGGGCATGGTCTTGTCAATCACGACCTTGGTGAGTACTTTTCCGTTATCCAGGTAGGTTTTCAGTCCTTCATAGGTGCTGAAATCGCCCACTGCGCCGACCACGCCACTGCCGGTTACATGGCAACTGATGCATTGCTGATCAATAATGCCCTTGATATTCAGGTTGTACGAAAGGTCGGCATTGGAAATATTACAAGCCGGGCCTCCGCTATTTTTGTCGTCGTCATCGTCGCCGCCGCAACCTTGCCAGGAGAGGGCTGCGACAAGCAAGGCAAGTGCGGCAATGCTTTTTAACACGTTCAATTTCATGGTCGAATTCTATGTTTAAAAGGTGAGAAAATGAAAGGGTAATTAATAGACTTCCTGGGGAGAAGACATTGAGCGACGCAAAAGTCGCTCACCACAACAAGTCAACCTAAAAAACGTGGCGCTCGGCGTGATAACTGGAGCGCACCAGCGGCCCGCTTTCCACATATTTAAAGCCTTTGGCAAGACCGATTTCGCGGTATTCGGCAAAAGTATCGGGGTGTACGAATTCCGCTACTTCAAGGTGCATTTTGGTAGGCTGGAGGTATTGGCCCAGGGTGAGGATGTCGCAGCCGTTGGCTACGAGTTCGTCCATGGCCAGAAAGATTTCTTCTTTGGTTTCGCCCAGTCCGACCATGATGCCGGTTTTGGTGCGTTTGCCGAATGCTTTGGTTCGGCGGATTTGTTCGAGGCTGCGTTCCCATTTGGCCTGGGGACGAACTTTTCGGTACAGGCGCGGCACGGTCTCCATATTGTGGCTGACGACTTCCTGTCCGGCAGAGATCATACGTTCGAGGGCTTCCCAGTTGGCTTTGGTATCGGGAATCAAGGTTTCGATGGTGGTATCGGGGCAACGTTCTTTCACGGCCCGCACGGTTTGGTACCAGATTTCGGCGCCGCGGTCTTTGAGTTCGTCGCGATTGACGGAGGTGATGACTGCGTGTTTGACTTTCATCAGCCAGATGGCTTCGGCGACGCGGCGGGGTTCGTCGGTGTCGTATTCGTTGGGGCGCCCGGTTTTTACGGCGCAAAAAGAGCAGGAGCGGGTGCACACATTCCCCAGGATCATAAAAGTGGCGGTGCCGGCGCCCCAGCATTCGCCCATATTGGGGCAGCTGCCGCTCTGGCAGATGGTGTGCAGTTTGAAGTCGTCCACAATGTTGCGCACCTGGCGGTAGTTTTCGCCCATGGGGAGGCGAACCTTGAGCCATTCGGGGCGCTTGGGACGAGAAGAGGGCGTGGTTTCGGCAGGTTCGATGACCGGAAGTTCAAGCATGACAAATTATTTCCGCTTACCAAACTGCAAATTTAGAAAGAAGTTGAAAAACACTTGCTGATTGGCTTCGGTACCGTCCACGAAAATGGGAGCTTTGCGTGCAAAGACATCAATGCTGAGGCCTATTTCAAGGGCTTTTACCATCTCGTCGTAAGCGCCCCAGTCCATGTGATAGGCGATGCTGGCGTTTCCGCCCGGCAGGATGGAGATTTCGCCAAAACCCTTTGTAAAAGGGCCGGCGCCGAGAATTTTTGAGTTGTCGAGGAAAACCGAATCGTTTTGTTCGGTATATTTCTGGAAAAGTGGCCGCCCGGAAGGGGAGCCGTTTTCAGAAAAATTGAGGGCCAGGTAGTAGGGTTTGAGCAAACCCAGGGAAGGGCCGAATGAATAACTCATCCCGATGGCCACACCTTTTTGTTTGGCTTTTTCGGAAAAATACCGCTTTTGTCCCCAGCTGCCGCGCAGCACAAACAGGCTGTTTTGTTTGCCGTACACGAAAGGCCGCAGCGAGCGTTTCAGGCTCGGCGCAGCATTCTGCTTTTGCTCCTTGGGGTGTTTTAACTCGCCGATGTAAAGACTTAATGTCTTGGTTTTGTTGTATGTACGCAAGCGGCCCCACTCTACGCCGAAGCCAAAACTGCGCTGGGTATTCAGGCGGAAATTGAAAGTGGTTTCGCGGTTGTACACGATACCCACCTGTCCGTTTTGGGCAATTTGTGCGCGACCTTCGAAGGCGAAAGCGGCCAAAAGCAACAGGAGTAAAACAGAGCGCAGCATGGTCGGATCAATTTTGGATTCAAAAGTAGGATTTTTAAACCATACAAACGGCAAAACCCGCGCCATGGTTTTCGTCGCGTAATGGCAGGATGGGGATTCTTCCTTATGCATGTACCCGACTTTCGATTTTTCGGGGATGAAACCGCTATTTACCGGCAGATTTTTCATACAATTTCGGAATTGAATTCCGAAATTGTATGAAAACTATTTCTCCAAACGCTCCAGCAGGCGTGAAGTGATCCGCAGAAAATCCATTTCCGTGATGATCCCGATCAACTCCTTGCCCTTCACCACCGGCAGACAGCCGATTCGGTGCTCGCGCATCTTGGTCATGGCTTCCATAATACTGGTGTCGGCCGTAACGGTAACGGGTTTTTCTATCATAATGTCTTTCACCATGACTTCTTTAAAAGATTCCGGCTCAAAGCGACGGGCAAAATGACGCAGCAACATGCGGCTCGAAATCAGGCCAATGAGCTCGCCTTTGCTGTTTTCAACCGGCATGTACCGGATGCGACGCCAGTCCATGATCTCCGCCACCAGTTCGATGACGTCTTCTTTTTGAACGGTAAACAAATCGGTGGACATGAATTCCTCCACTTTGATGTGCGAGGGCTCCCAGTTTTCGAGGTCGGCGGCAGTGGCTTCTTTCCAGGTATGCACAGGTTTGTTTTGTTGCTGGTTTTTGATAATGGCGGCAGTGACGGCAGTGACGGCCTCATCGTTGGTCACGTCTTTGATCAGCGAGGTAAACGTGCGCAAGGCCCAGCGCGCGCCGGTTTTGTGTTCTTTGGCCCGCGCTTCGATGATGTCGAGGTATTTGGATATATCGGCCGATTTGACTTTCCGCATTTTCAGGCCCTCTTTGGCCAGCGGGAGCAATTCTTTGAGGATCAATTCTTTCACCGGCACTTTTTTGTCTTTCATCCACGAAAAAGTGGAATCAATGCCAAATTTGGCCGATTTCAAAAAGTTATCGCGCGCATCGGCAAAGTCAATCTGTTTGGTAATGTCGGGGAAATGTTGCCCCATCGCCACCATACAGCCCAACCAGAGGGCAGCGTTGGCCGTAGCATCCACGGGCGTAGGGCCGGCCGGCATAACGCGGTTTTCGATGCGCAGGTGGGGTTTGCCATTGGGCGAAATGCCGTAGCAGGGACGATTCCAGCGGTACACGGTGGAGTTGTGGATTTGCAGGGCGCGCAGTTTGGGTGTTTTTCCGTCGCGGATCATTTCCAGCGAGTCTTCCTCGATGGCGCCGGCGAGCAAAACGCGGAAGCGGCTGATGTCTTCCTTGTAAATTTCCGTGATGTCGCCCCGCAGCCAGTCGGAGCCGAAATTGACCCGCGGCAGGCGTTCGCGCATGTGATCGCTCGTGGTACGGGTGTCGAGACTTTGCTGGAACAAGGCAATGCGGGTTTCGTGCCACAGGCGACGGCCGAATACGAGCGGTGAGTTGGCCGAAATAGCAATGGTGGGCGCCGCCAGCACCTGCGCGATGTTGTACATTTTGACAAAATCCTTGGGCGCTACCTGCAAATGCACCTGAAAACTGGTGTTGCAGGCTTCAAGCAGCGGCGAATCGTGTTTTACCAGCAATTCATCCACCCCCTCCACACGGAGTTCGAAAGCCGTGCCGAGCAGATGTTTCTGAATGGCCGCCATGAGCGCGAAGTAGCGATCTTTTGGCGTGAGGTTGTGCATCTCGAGGTCGTGCTTGCGCAGGGTGGGCAGGATGCCGCAAAGGATGATGCTGGCGTCGAATCCGTCGAGCGTTTGCTGGATGATGCGCAGGTATTCGAGGTTTTCGGCTTCCAGCTCGCTCAGGCAGGCCCCGGTGAATTCGCGCGGACTAAGGTTGGTTTCGAGGTTGAATTTGGCCAGTTCCGTAACGCACCAGGGCTTGTCATCGCCCAGTTTGGCCAGCACTTCCATGTTGATGCAGGCGGGTTTGAGCGTCTTTTTATCCACGAGGCACATTTCCTGTTCAGCGCCGATGCGGGTGATATTGCTCTCGAACCAGTCGTTTTGCAACATGTACTCAAAGGCTTGCACATCGCCCAAAAGGTTGCGGACGAAGTGCTGCATCTCGTTCTTGTTTTCTACCGTGTTTACTTTTTGAAACCCCATGATTTGGCGAGTGTTTGATTTTATAAGTGGCAAAAGTGTGAAACGAAATGCACAAGCCCAAATATTTGTTCAAAACTGCCGGGCTGCGAAAGAGATTTTGCGCGGAAAAAGCGCGAGCGACGCCGGCAACGAATGTTTTGTTGCACGGATATTTGCAGCCTGCCGGGAATTAAATGTACCTTTGCGCCGTTCGGCAACGAACACGGGCTTGTAGCTCAGGTGGTTAGAGCGGCTGACTCATAATCAGATGGTCGCGGGTTCAATTCCTGCCAGGCCCACATTGAAAATCAAAGAGTTGTGCGAAAATTTCGCACAACTCTTTTTTCATTTGCATACAAAACACATACAACCGCCCTCCAAATGCAATAAATAAATACCCTTTAGAGGGATTTTTTTCCTTTTAAAGCGGCGAAATTTCTACAAATTCGTCTGAGTGAAAGGTGACTAAAGTAGCAGAATTTTCTGGTTTGACATGAGCGTTGCTGTCAACTACCATTGCGTCAAATTCTGATGATGCCGCCGCGATTAACCTTCCTTCCGCTGTACCCGAATTCTGAAACGTCTTTTCAAGTGTCTCAAGAATTCTAATTCTGGCTTTTGGCGTAAAATTCTTATTCATAAAATTTAAAATTTTTATTAAAATTAAATATTTAAGTGCAATAAAAAGCGTAATAAAGAAATAAAAGTTTACATATTTAGATAGGGTTAATTTTTTAATCATTTGAGCAATTTAATTCCTAACCAACCTGAATTGTCAGGGCTTCCTTCCATTTTGTCGTATAAGAAGGCGAAAGCCTGTTTTGTTGGGTAAGTCGTGTGGCCCCTCCCAATGTTTGCGCAGCCGTGCGCACGGTGTTTCGGCCAAAGCGGGTATTCACGGCATCAAAGGCCGTCATTAGCTTTTCGTGTTTTTCGCGGTCAATCGGGTCGAACAAAGCCAATTGCTCTCCGGCGGTGTGCTGTACCAGGCCATCCAGCAATACCCCCGCCCGCTTGTATCGGTAGCCCGCCCGAAAGATTTTGGCGAGCGCAAATTTTGCGGCTTTTATCAAAATCAAGGTGCTGTTGGTGGGTGCAGTGAATGTGACCGTGAACGAGCGGGAATACTGGGCCTCGTTGCGGGCGATGTGATTGGTTTCGATGTAGGCGGTCAGGATAGTCGCGCTGCTTTGTTGCCGTCGCAACTTTTCTCCGCAACGTGCCGCAAAGTCGGCCACTGCTTCGCCCAATTCTTCTTCGGTGGTCAATGGCACTTTGAACGTCCGGGTGGTGCCGACGTTCTTTTTGTTCGGTATATCGCTTTCCAATTCGATACAGGGTTCGCCTTCCAGTTCCTTTTTGATGCGAAGGCCTGCCACGCTCAGATGTTTGCGCACCCAGGCATCGTTGGCCTGCGTGAGGTCGTAGGCGGTCTTAATCCCGTAACGTTGTAAAAAGGCGGCATACTGTCGGCCAATGCCCCACACCTCACCCACCTCAATTGCTTGCAGTTCGCTTTGCCAGTTTCCGGCAAGCACCCTCACCCCCTTGCCCTGCTTGTCTTTCTTTGCCAGTCGGTTGGCGACTTTCGCCAAAACCTTGGTCGGGGCTACGCCCACACACACCGGAACGCCGACCCACCGAAGTACCGTTTGGCGGATTTTCTGGGCTTGTGCGCTCAGGTCGAAACGCGTCATGCCCCGGAAGTCCAAAAAGGCTTCGTCCACGCTGTACACCTCGATAGCGGGCGCGAACTGCCGCAGCGTGTTCATCACCCGCGACGACATATCGCCGTAGAGCGCATAATTAGAGGAAAAAACCTTTACCTCGTGTTTGCGCACCAGGTCCCGGATTTCAAACACGGGCTGCCCCATGCCGATTTTCAGCGCTTTGGCTTCATCGGAGCGAGACACCACGCAGCCGTCATTGTTGGAAAGCACTACGACGGGTTGCCCCTGCAAAGCGGGACAAAATACCCGCTCGCATGAGACATAAAAGCAGTTTACATCTACCAGGGCTACCATGATTCAGGGCTTTTTGATGACGTAAGTAACGATGCCCCAAATGGTCAATTCGTCGCCCTCCTGAATCTCAACAGGCGGAAAAGCCGGGTTGGATGCCAAAAGGCGGATTCGCATACTGCGTACCTCAAGCCGTTTTACGGTAAACTCGTTGTTTAAGTAGCATACAGCCACCACCCCGTTTCGAGGTTTTTCCGAACGGTCAATGATAAGCATGTCACCGTCGCTGATGCCGTCGCCCATCATCGAATTGCCCTGTACCCGCATGACAAAGGTCGCATCGGGGTTCTTAATCAGTTCTTTTTTGAGATCAATTTGGCTCTCAAAATAATCGTCGGCAGGAGAGGGAAATCCAGCGCAAACCGCGCCGTCAATATGGATTATCAATATTTCATCGGTTTCGGCAAGGGCAAAAAACCACCTTTCGGTCAAGGCGACATTTTCCTTTTCCGCTCTCATAATAATACGTTTTGAAAGGGCGAATTAAAACCAAATTGTTTTAATTTTTATACATTTCAAAACAAAAACACACATATTGTTTTTCTGAATTTCCATTTGCCGGACGGCGAAGGAGTAACAGATGGGAGAGACTTTGCAGGGGTAGCACAACTACTTTGACTTTTTGCACTGCACGGCGGTCTTTTGACTGGGGCGCGGCTTTGTTGGTAGTTGTCCTGCCCTTCGCCAAGCAGTACCAAAAATAAGTAGAGAAGGTACCTGTTTGTAAGTTTCACACTTACTGGAATTTTACTTCCACGATACGCAGGCGGTGTTTGTCTCCCAATTTTAGTTTGCGGGGTTTACTAAGCAACCAGCCGGTGGCAAAAGAAACGGCCGAAACGGCATAAAGCGAGGGTGCGTCAACGGTTTTATCCTGGTAGGCAAAACGGCCAACGGTGGTAGCCAGCGCCAGGGTGGCGCCCAGAGAGAGCGTAGCGCCTGCCGTAATGCGCCAGATTGGTTTTCGTGCTACCTTAATGCTGGATATATCTTCCAGCTTTACCGCAAAATTGTCGAGCATCAGCGTGTTCTTGTCCGGCAAAATATCGGTAATACTGCGTTCATACCAATAATCTTCTTCGCCGACAAGGCGAAACCGGAGCGCGTCGCCGATATAGAATCGGGTGGTACGGGCGCGATTGGCGCGTTCGAGCAGCAGCATTTTTTGGCTGAAAGCCGAAAAACAACAAAGAAAAAGAGCAAAGGAAAGAATCAGGCGCATGGGCAGGAAACGAAATAGCGAATGTTTTCGCGGTGTTCAGGCACTCACCATTTCGCGTACCGGCAAAATTGCCTTGAGTTTTTCAATTACAAAATCCACTTCCTGGCGGGTATTGTAATGTGAAAACGAAAAACGAATGCTTTTGCGAGCCGGGTCGGCGCCGATGGCTTCGAGCACGTGGCTGCCTTTTTCAGAGCCGCTCGAACAGGCAGAGCCACCCGAACAACTGATTCCGGCAATATCGAGACTCAGCAGCAACAACTCGTTTTTCGGAGAAGGCGGGAAGGATACGCTCAACACGGTGTACAAGCTGTCGCCCTCACAGTCGCCGTTGAAACGGATGTCGTCAAATGTTTCCAACAACCTTTCTTTCAGGTAATTGCGAATATCGGATATGTGCGCGCTTCGCGATTCCATTTCTATGGTGGCCAGTTCGAGGGCTTTGGCGAGACCCACGATGCCGTACACATTTTCGGTGCCGCCGCGCATGTTGCGTTCCTGTGCGCCGCCGTCAATAAACGGTTTGATGGGCGAGGCCGGGTTGATGTAAATAAAACCTACTCCTTTGGGTCCATGAAATTTATGCGCCGCGCCGGACAGGAAATTAACCGGCGTTTCCTGCACATTGACCGGGAAATGCCCCACTGTTTGAACCGTATCGGAATGCAGGAGCGCGCCATATTGAAGGCACAAACCAGATACGCGCTTCAGGTCTATCATGGTGCCTATTTCGTTGTTGGCATGCATCAATGATACCAGCGTTTTTTTACCGCTTCCTGCTTGCAAGGCTATTTCAAGCGCCTGATAATCAATTCTTCCCAATGCATTTACCGGCAACCAGACAACTTCTACGCCATTCACTTTCTCCACCGTTTCGATGGCATGGGTACCGCAGTGATGCTCGGTCGGACTACTAATAATTCGCTGCACTCCGAGGTCGCGCACGGCGCATTTGATGGCCATATTGTTGCTTTCCGTTCCGCCGGAGGTAAAAAATATTTCGCCCGTACCGGCGCCAATACTTTGTGCTACCGATTTCCGGGCGGCCTCCACTGCGGCGCGTACGCTGCGGCCTTCGGCGTGGATGCTGGAGGGGTTACCAAATTGTCCGCGCAATATGGGTAACATTGCGTTGATTACTTCTTCAGAGATCGGAGTCGTGGCAGCGTTGTCGAAATAAACTCTTTGCATGGTGTTATTGAATCAGGCGACGGTGGTAGTTGACTTGTCCGAGATGGTAATTCAAATGGCTTAACAGGTGGGCCAACATATAGCCGGTAGTAACGGTTCTTCCCTCTCTTTCCAGCGGATAAGTTTGTTCCAAATCGGCTTCCTGGCAGTCGTTCAGGGTCTTTTTCACTCGCGAAATAGTGTTTTCAATCTCCACAAGCAGTTGATTTTTCGGAATATTTTTTTGTGAAAACTCCAGTTCCCGTTGGCGAATGTAGCCTGAATTTCCCAACACAGCCCCGATAAAATACTGCAGGTTACCGATCAGATGCAAACACAGGTTACCGGCAGAATTGGCGATACCGGGGCGGATTTCCCACATATCCGATTCGCCTTGGTACAATTTGATTTCTTCAGCGAGTTTCCTTAAATCGCGTTCAAACAATTCGGACAGTACATTAATCATACGGATGAAATTGATGGATGTTCGGATCTGATTATCCCTCCTAAAAGCGCATCTATTTCTCTATCAACGCGCTTCTCCGATATCAGCCATAATTTTACGCGCCAGATTGCCGGCAATCACTTCCGAATGACTTTCGGCGTACACCCGGATGATGGGTTCTGTATTGGAGGGCCGGAGATGGACCCAGCCGTCCTGGAAATCAATTTTCAACCCGTCTTCGGTGTTGATCTGCTCGCGATGGTATTTTTCTTTCAACAGGGAGAATATCCGTTCCAGATCAATATCTGCTGATCTTTCGATCTTCGTTTTCATCATCTGGTAGTCCGGATAGGTTTTGCGCAGGGTGGAAATTTGCTTGCCCGACCGTGCCAAATGACTGAGAAACAATGCAATACCCGCCAGCGCATCGCGTCCGTAATGCAGTTCGGGCAAAATGACGCCCCCGTTACCCTCTCCTCCTATAACGGCATTGACCGCCTTCATTTTTTCCACCACGTTTACTTCACCTACGGCGGCAGCATGGTATTCGCCGCCATATTTGAGCGTTACATCGCGCAGCGCACGGGTGCTGCTTAGATTGGAAACGGTATGGCCGCCGCCACGCCGGGAAAGTACATAGTCGGCCACCGCTACCAGGGTGTATTCCTCGCCGAAAAGTTCGCCGTCCTCACACATAAAAACCAGGCGATCTACATCCGGATCAACGGCAATGCCGAGCTGGGCTTTTTGCAGTTTGACTTCGGTGGAAAGTTGGCCCAGATGCTCTTTTAATGGTTCGGGGTTGTGGGCAAAATGACCGTTTATTTCACCATTCAGTACGATACAATGGCAACCCAGGGCTTCCAGCAGGGGAGGAACAGCGATTGCCCCCGTGGAATTGACTGCATCAAGTACAATGCGATAATTTTTGGCGCGTACCGCCTCTACATCCACCAGCGGCAGGGCAAGTATCTGCCGGATGTGTTCATCAATATAGGTATCGTTGCGTTGATAATCGCCCAACTGATCCACGCCGGCGTATTCCACCGATTTTTTTTCCACCATTTCCAGCACCTCGGCTCCGTCGCGGGCACTGATAAATTCTCCTTTGGCGTTCAACAGCTTCAGGGCATTCCATTCTTTGGGGTTGTGACTGGCCGTAAGGATAATTCCGCCGCCTGCATTTTCGAGCGGTACGGCAATTTCAACCGTAGGTGTTGTGCTCAACCCCAGGTCAACCACCGTAATTCCAAGGCTGCGCAAAGTATTGATAACGAGTGCGCTGACGATTTCGCCGGAGATACGCCCGTCTCGCCCGACGACCATACGGCGGTTGCCGGTTTTTTGCAAGGTCCATTGCCCAAAAGCGGCGGTACATTCCACAATGTCCTGAGGGGTGAGGTTGTCGCCCGCTCGTCCGCCAATAGTACCGCGAAAGCCTGAAATGGATTTTATGAGTGGCAAGTTGCAGAAAATTTGGATGGGTGAAAGGGCGACAAAGGTACGTAATCAAAAAACAGTAAACACCTTTTCATTTCGAAGTGAAAATATACCCAATCCACCCGATATGTTGCTGAAAATGGAAACCGGCTCCACCAGCGGGTTATCATCTGCATTGATTTTCGATTCGTAGGAGCGCGACCAATTAAAGTAATCTTCGCTCACGTGGCGTACAAAAACCCGATAAACCGTATTGGGTGAACTGTACACCTTTGCCTGAAACTTGTACGACTGCCCGTCGAAAAACTGGTCGCTCAACAGACCGCCGGATCGGACGCCGTACTGAACATTGGGATCCGAATACTCTTCCACATAATACGGGTATTCGTACACGCCAAACGTATCGGTCATGCCGGTTGTCGGATTGTAATAAACATTGTAGTTGATGCTAACCAAGGCAAATTCGTAAAAATTGCGCTCGCCGGGTGCATCTTTCATAAAAACTTCCACCAGATCATACTCGTCGCCAAACTGCCCGGTCGCAGCATTCCGTTTGATGCGTGCCGAATCCACCGTAAAATCGCCGGGCATTACCTGTGTAGCGCTCACTGCCGGATAATCGGGATGTGAAACACGCAACTCGTACGTACTGCCGGCTTGCAGCGGCGCAGGCACTGCTCCCACCAGTGTAAATGTACTGTCTGCCAGTTGCAGCCACAACTGTCCATCCTTATAAATAGACGCCAGGGCATTGGTTACATAATAATCGTATTGATTGGGCACTGTTTCAAGAATGCCGTAGTTGCGCGAAATAAACATTATAACCGATGAATCCTGGTTGGTAAGATTGAGGTGAAGCGCCATTTGTTTTTCGTAAGGCGGCGGGTCAATTTCTACCGTCTGACTGAAAAAGTCCTCGCAGGAACTCATTAAAACAGCAAGACCAATCAAAAAAAATCCGGATAGCGGGGAAAAAGAAAGTATGTTTTTCATGTAATCAGAATTTAAAACTCCAGGCGAAATAGGGGATAACCGGAAAAAGTGCCGCCTTTTTCAGCACTTCTTTAGGTTGGCCATTCACGATGTCGGATTCGGTGAAAAGAAAAAATGGATTTTTCCGATTATAGGCATTGTAGGCGCCGAACGACCAGGTGCGGGTGTAACGGCGTTTTTTCTTGGTAAAATCAAAACCTACATCCAGTCGGTTGTAAGAAGGCATCCGAAAATTATTGCGCTGCGGCGTATGGGTAATCGTGGTCAGATAGTCGCCATAACTGCCGGGCCCCAGATAACGCGAGGTAGCAAACGTTACGGCATTTCCGGTCGCATACACCCAGCTGGCTGCCATGGAAAAACGCTCGGTAAACTTATACGAACCGGTAATTTCAAAATCGTGTCGGCGGTCGTATTTGTAAGGAAACTCATTGCCAAAATTGATGTCGCTAAACTGCCGGTTGGCCCACGAAAGGGTGTAACCTACCCAGCCATTCAGTCGCCCGGTTTTTTTCTGCACAAAAAATTCGGCGCCATACGCGGTGCCATTTCCCTGCGACACCCGTTCCTCCCAGTTCTGAAACTGGAACAGGCTCGCTCCTTCACGAAAAGCAATCACGTTTTTCATTTCTTTGTAATACAGTTCCACACTGCATTCGTAATCTTTTCCAAACGTTTTGGCTGTGCCCAAAGCTACTTGCCAGGCATCCTGCGGTTTCACTTTTTCGGTGGTAGGCAACCACAAATCGGTGGGCAAACCAATGGTTTCATTGGTTAGCAGGTGAATGTACTGCCGCATTGTACTTGCGCCGGCTTTGAGCGACCAGCCCCGGCCAAACAGGTATCGGGCGTTCAATCGTGGTTGTAACGAAAAATACGGGGCGCCTTTTTGTACAAACCCGGAAAAATGCAGGCCGTAATTGAGGCGCCACTGACTGTTCAATTTCCAGTCGTCTTCGGCGTAAAGCGCCAGTTCGGTAGCCTGTACGTTGGGTTGCACATACTCGGCGCTGAAACTGCTGGAATCCGATCCGGCTTCAAAAGAGGAAAAACTCGAGCGGAAATCGCCCGGTCGGAAGGTATGTAAAATGGCACTGGCGCCAAAACGAATGTAATGCTCCGGAGCCGGCAAATAATCAAAATCAATTTTGGCAGCCACATCGTCTATTCCGGAAAAATACCGGAGATCAAACGCGTCCTCGCTGTCAATCACACCGTTTTCGAATTCCCGGCTTTCATAACCGGTCGAAGTCTGGAAACGATAGCGGCTGTACGTCAGGGTGCTGTTGGCAAAAAGCCGGGGGTTCCAGATATGGTTCCAGCGCAAGGCCGAAGTGATATTTCCCCAACCTAATCCCGCCTTGAAACGATCTTCGTAATCGCTGTCTTTTTCACCAAAATTGGAGTAAAACTTGTCTTTTCCTGTGTAAAAACTGAGATAAACCCGATCTTTTTGTGAAAAGCGGTAGTTTACCTTGGCATTTACGTCATCAAAAAAATAGCCCACCACGCCATCGCCGCCTTCCGCCCTAAAACCGGCTTTGATCAGCGGACGCGCCAGAATATCTATGTAGGTGCGCCGCCCCGATACGATAAAAGAGGACTTGCCTTTTTTGATTGGCCCTTCCAGTGTCAGTTTGGAGGCTACCAGTCCGATCGTCCCTTCTCCGTGAAACTCGTTTTCATTGCCTTCCTTCATGTTTATTTCAATGACCGACGACAATCGTCCGCCATAACGCGCCGGAAAACCGCCCTTTATGAGCGAAACATCTTTCACTGCATCGGGATTAAACACCGAAAAGAAGCCAAACAGGTGAGATACGTTGTACACCGGCACCCCGTCGAGCAGGATGAGGTTTTGGTCAGGGCCGCCTCCACGAACGTAAATTCCGCTTTGGCCTTCTCCGCCGCCCGAAACGCCGGGCAAGAGTTGCAGGGCTTTCAATACATCTTTTTCACCCAGAAAAGCCGGCACACTTTTAATTTGTTGAATCGGAATATCAATGCGCCCCATTTGCGCGCGTTCTTCCACGCGTTCGTAGCGTTCGGCCACCACTTCGACTTCCTGCAGCACCGAATTTTGTTCCATTTTTACATTTTGCACTACATTTTGCGATAAAAGCACTTGAAATGCCTCCGGTTTGTAACCGATGTAAGTGAGTGCAATCACTGCCGAGTCGGCCGGCAGGGTAAGACTGTAAAACCCAAAGGTGTTGGTCACCGTCCCTTTTCCACTTTTCAAATCGCGCACCGTAGCGCCGATCAGGTGCTCGCCGCTGGCGCGGTCGGTAATGGTTCCGCTGATGGTATAGCGGTTTTGAGCGGCAAGGGAAAGGGAAAAAAACAAGCCTGCCAAGCAGGCGAAAACATACCTTCGACGGGAAGGCGGGTAGTAGTGTTTATTCAACATAGAT
>JANRLZ010000121.1:0-1792 GCA_033762055.1 Saprospiraceae bacterium | reverse complement strand
GTCGTGTCATCGGAAGTACGGAAGTGGATACCCACGGCTGGACAAATGCCAATGGCACGGCTATGATGCAAAACATTTCGGTAGCGCCGCTCTTGCCCGGAAGTATCATTGAGTTGCCCAATATTTACTATAACTTCAACGATGCCACTCTCCGCCCTGATGCCCGAAAAGACCTCGATCTGGTCGTGTCGCTGATGAAACAACAGCCTTCGATCAAGGTCGAGTTGCGCAGTCATACCGACTGCCGCGGCAACCATGAATACAACCAGCGCCTCAGCCAGAATCGCGCCAACGGCGTAGTGGAATACATGGTCATGCAAGGCATTGCCCGTAATCGTCTTACGCCGGTTGGTTATGGCGAAAGCGAACCGCGCAATGAATGTACCGACGGCATCAACTGCACCGAACAGGAACACGCCCGCAACCGCCGCACCGAAGTGCGTATGCTGGCCGGCCTCACGGGTTCGAGCATGGTGTATGTAGATGGTAACATCAGCAATTACAGCATTGAAGACAAGGAAGACAAACAGCCCAACAAAGTGAACGAAAAGCCGCAACAATACAGCGGCGGCGGCAAAGTCAAGGTGACCAATGCCACCAACGATTCCTATTATGTCGTGGCGGGTTCTTTCCTGATCGAAACACGCGCCAACAACCAATTGGCATTTCTTCGCGAGCAGGGGCACGAAAACGCAGAAATCGTGCGGTTCCCCAACTCCAACTTCTTTTCAGTTTGTGTAGGGAAATTTAAAACCCGCGAAGATGCTACTGCGCTCAAGCGTCAACTGGATCAAAATAACATTGACGCCTTTGTAAGAGCCGTGCAATAAGCGCCTTGGAACTCCTTTCAATCGCTCAAAAAAGCCCTTGCTCCTCTTGAAGGAACAAGGGCTTTTCAAGTATTACAAACCGGCCTTATTCATTCCGGTCTTCCTTGGCCTCCTCCCGGCGTTCGATGTAGTCTTCCCAGACCGATTTGTAATCGTAGGTGAGGTAAATTTCCGTATCGAAAGCGCCCCACGCGCCGTTTTCGAGGGCAAGGTTGAGGCGGCGAATCGCTCCGGCAGGGCATTGGAGAGTAATGATATGTCCCAGGCCCATCGCCAGGGTCCAGGATACGACCCGTGCATCCTGCGGGGGAAAAATATCCCAAAAACCTTGCGCTTCGAGGATACGTCGAATTTCAGGCAGATTTTTGTCTTGCTGGTGTTTCAAAATCACGGTAATCAGCACACTGTCGGCTCCTGCCACGGCCGGGGCGGTGGTGGAAGGCCCTTCCGGCGAAACGGGCTGTTGGGCGTGAAGCAAGGGGGTGGAAAAGAGCAACACGGTTTTAAGCAACAAAATATTCTTCAACTTTTTCATCGTCATGGTGCAGGTAAATTTTCTGAACATCGAGCGGCAAAGATAATCATGCCCTTCACACACATTTGATTTTGCCTGGAAACTTGCAAAAAGTGATTTTGAAATTACATTTGCCCGAAACAAATGCAGCAGGGAAAATCGCGCGACTTACGCTAAGCGTGTTGAACACATCCTTGCTGCCAAAAACAGCCATTTTATGTTTAAAAATCACCCGTCTGGTTTGCCTTTTCTTTTTTTAACCGAATTGTGGGAACGATTTGGCTATTACCTCATGATCGGCATTTTTCTGCTGTACATGACCGATTCGGAGCATGGCGGGTTGGCAATGACCCGCAGCCAGGGCACCGATATTTTCGGCACCTTCATTGCCCTGGTGTATATCACGCCATTCATAGGCGGCTTGCTGGCCGATAAACTCCTGGGTTAC
>JANRLZ010000120.1:0-3074 GCA_033762055.1 Saprospiraceae bacterium | reverse complement strand
AAAAAACTGCGCCACCACTTTGAAATAAGGCGTAATTTGAAATGCCTGGATTTCGCGCTCGCGTTCCACCACTAGTTTGACCGTTACCGATTGTACCCGTCCGGCCGACAACTGGCCTTTTACTTTTTTCCACAACAAACCGCTCAATTCCCAGCCCACGAGTCGGTCGAGTACACGGCGTGCCTGCTGGGCGTCCACCGTATTCATATCCACCATACGAGGTGATTGAACGGCATTTTGAATGGCAGGTTTGGTAATTTCGTGGAAAACAATGCGTTTGGTGGCGCGAGGGTCGAGGCCCAGCACTTCACAAAGGTGCCAGGATATTGCTTCTCCCTCGCGGTCTTCGTCGGTCGCGAGCCAGACTTCGCTGACGCGGGCGGCCGCATCTTTCAATTCCTTAACCGTTTTGTATTTATCAGGTGGTATGACATAATTGGGCCGGTAGCCATTATCCACGTCAACGCCCAGGTCATTGCCTTTTTCCAGGTCGCGGATATGGCCGTAAGACGACTTCACGCTGAAGTCGCTGCCTAAATATTTTTCGATGGTTTTCGCCTTTGCGGGCGACTCAACGATGAGGAGTTTTTTTGACATAAAAAATGCTTGTACCTGGTCTTTTTTTCCGAAGGGTGTTTTTTCTCCGCAGAATAAGCAGGAAAAAAGTACTCCCGCAGATGGGGAAACTGCATGTTTCAGGCGGCAAAAGTAAGCGGAATTTGAAGTTTGCGCCGATTCTGCAAATTTGAGTGTCGTTTTCCCTTCGATTCCGCCCCGTGCAACCCGTTGTCGGGTGTCTTGTCATTGCTTTCAAATTTTTCAACAACAATCTTTTAGACTATGAAAATCCACTTTCTTCCCTTTTTACTGGCCCCCTTTTTTCTTGCTGCTCAAAACAACACGGTGACCCGTTCGCTGGCTTCCTTCGACAAAATCGGCATTTCTGGCGGTTTTGATGTGGTCTATTTGAAACAGGGCGACGCCGAAAGCGTGACGCTTGATGTGAGCGGCATTGACCCTGACAATATTGAAACCGAGGTAAAAGACGGCCAATTGAAAATCAAAACCAAAAAAGGAAGTTACTCCAATTTTAAGGCCGAAATCACCGTCACCTACCGCAACCTCAAAGCTGTGGCCAACAGCGGCAGCAGCGATATTGAAACCCTGACGCCCATCAAGGCCGACGAATTCGAACTGGCTTCGAGCGGTTCGGGCGATTTCAAGGGCGAACTGGATGTAAAAGACCTCGATATCGCCATTTCGGGTAGCAGTGACATGACCCTGAAAGGCAAGGCGTCTTCCCAGGAAATCGCGATCAGCGGTTCGGGCGACGTCAATGCTTCGGCCCTGAGCGGCGATACGGCGGAAGTAGCCATCTCCGGTTCCGGCGATGTTCGGCTGGGCGTGAAAGGAAAGATAAAAACAGCCGTATCGGGTTCGGGAACGGTGACAAATAATTAACAGGTGATTTTGATGATTTGAAGCCTTTTGATATGTACCGGGCGATAAAACTCTCAAAAAAGCGGCCGTCTCAAAAATCCCTACGGGGCTTTTGAGACGGCCGCTTTTGGGGAGGGAGGAGGGGAATTATTGCCGGAGATCTCAGTTCAGATGATGTGTGAGCGACCAAACAAGAATGCCATACCTGAGCGAAAATTGGTCGGGACTGTCTATGCTGCGTAAATCCTTTGTTGAAGTTCGAAAAGCGTACCTGTATTCCAATTGTACCCCGATTTTGCCCAGCTGAGCATTGGCGCCAATACCTGCAAAGGAGCCATAGACAATGTTGCCGACATCAAACGGTTTGCTTTGGGTGTAGCTGTTTATTTCGCTCGTACTTTCCATAATGAGCATGGGGCCTGCTGATATAAACACCCTCCCAAGGTCTTGTTTTTGCAGCAGGTTGAACTGGGGTACAAGCGCGGCATAAAACCGCTGATGAAAATGCTCTCCGTTGACTCTAAAGTTTCCCATCTCGATATCCAGACTATTCCTGAACGTGACAAATCCGAGCTCTGTACCGAGAGTGAACTTTTTTCCCAGCCCACTGGTGACTCCCAAAGCCAGGCCCATGCCGGGAGGGTTGATAGTAGGGTGAAATTTCAACCCATTGTAAGTGTAGGTCGGGTCAGGGAAGAAAACCCCAAATTTTGTTTCAATAACGGTTTGAGAAGCGCAAAGGCCAGCCCATAAACAGAACAAAAAAACGAGTGATTTTTTCATGATTTGTCAGATTTTGTTTGAAATGCTCGGAGCTCATCACTCCGGCAATTTAATACACATCATATAATACCGGTCGGCGGTGTATAGAACACGACGAATCGGGTCTATGACCACATTGGCAAAGTCAAAACCGGCGTTGGGGGTGCGAGGCGAATAGGCGTTGGGAGAAAATTCATTCCAGATAATGTCGCCGTTGTTGGCGTCAACCGCCCAGAGGCTGCTGCTACCGGTGCTGGTATAATACACGATGCCGTCAAAATAATCCAGTTTGGTCGCGCTGCCGATCGTTTCCGGGTTGGTCCAGCGAAAATAAGCCAGGTTCTTGTCCACCGCGCGCATACCATTGTTGCTGCCCTGACCAATCAGGTAGTTTTGGTGCATTACGATACCCGAACTAAGCGTCATATCTCCTGCCTGAACATTCATGGTCCAAATCACTTCTCCGGTCGCCAAATCAAGGCAATTAAGATTATCCCTTGTGCGGAGATACATTTTATTGCCTTCGATAATGGGCGGATGAATGGAAATACTGAAACTGTTGAGAAAATCCTTGTGTTGCCACGCATACTGCCGGGTACGCATGTTCCAGGCATACAGATTGACCAGGTTGTAGCGCCCTTCATGCGGGGTGGCCAATACATCGCGCAAGCCGTTGTCGAGAAGGATAAGGATGCTGTCACCCTGTGGATTGATCCATAGGGTGGGCGGCTTAAGATTCAGGTGAAAAGAATCGTCGGCAGTGATGGTTAGCAGGGTGTCCCATCTTCCTTGCAAGTAATGCGCCCTGACAAGCGATTCGCTGGTGGATTCAGGTTTTGATCCTGTAAAGTTCCACTTGTAAACATAATCGC
>JANRLZ010000119.1:0-13234 GCA_033762055.1 Saprospiraceae bacterium | reverse complement strand
ACTTTTGCCACTTTGCGCAAGGCCGAGTTCGGTTTCTTCGGCGTGGTGGTGTACACACGGGTGCATACGCCGCGCTTCTGCGGGCTGGCATTGAGCGCACGGCTCTTGCTCGCATACTCCACCTTTTCGCGGCTCTTCCGCACAAGTTGATTGATGGTTGGCATACCTTGTTATTGTTGCTAAATTTGTTGTAACTCGTTCAAAATCAAAGAAAAAGAAGTAAAATGACACCCCCTTTTCCAAAAGCGGAGGCAAAGGTAGATCAATTGGAGCCTATTTTCCAAGCAGATGTCAAAGTTTTAGTGCTATTTTCCTGAAAAAGCAAAGGTGAAGGCAGACTGGTCTATGTCGCCCGATCAGATTCAACCACTGCCCTGCGCCATTCATCGGTTCAATCCGGGCAGTCAGTCGGCTGTTTTTTGTTGCCGGATTGACCCTGCCAGCACCTTTGCAACCGCAACTGTGCCTACAAAAGGTGGTTTTGAATGCCCGATACTTACGATCACCTGAAAATGTTGGCAATCAATTACATTTCCTGCTGAATAAATATCCATCACCTATGACTGAATTGCCCACCCAGGCCCTGCGTGCAGCACTGGAAAGACAGATAAACGAGCGCAAAACCCCCGGTCTTTACTACGCGGCTTTCAATACCCGCTCGATCTTGTTTGAACATGCCTGCGGACAAGCCGATCTGGCGAATCAACAACCCGTCGTACCACACAGCGCTTTTTACGCTTTCTCCATGACCAAGTTGTTCACCGCAACCGCAGTGATGCAACTGGATGCAGCGGGAAAACTACGTCTAACAGATCCGCTCAAACAATGGATGCCGGAGATACCCTGCCACGATTCGGTACAAATCAGGCACCTGTTGACCCATACTGCCGGAATTCCCAATCCGCTTCCAATTCGCTGGATTCATACCGTGGAAGAACACCCTGATTTTGATGAAAAAAACTTTTTTGACCCGCTTATAAAGGGACTCATCCATCCACAAAAACGTGCAGGCGCCCGTTTTGCATACAGCAATCTCGGCTATGTGCTACTGGGAAGGGTAATTGAAAAAGCTTCGGGAATGCCATACGAAATGTATGTGCGGCAATTTATTCTTCGTGTAGCCGACGCCGACAACGACCTGGGTTTTGAAAGAATGAACCATTGGCGCATCGCCAGGGGTTATCACAAAAAATTAAGCCTGAGTTACTGGCTGCTGGGATGGTTGCTTGATAAACAACGTTTCATGGCGGAAACAACCGACGGATGGAGGTCATTCAAACCCGTTTATGTCAATGGTGCGGCATACGGCGGCTTGATCGGGCGCCCGGCCGGTTTCATCAAATTTGCCCAGGACTTGCTGCGCCCCGATGGATGTCTGTTGCCGCAGAAATCCCGCGAAGCCATGTTTCAGGAAAATCGCCTCGAGAATGGTAAGGCTTCAGGGATGTGCCTGGGCTGGTTTACCGGCAAATTGCATGACCACCGGTACGTTACACATGCCGGTGGCGGCGGTGGTTTTTATTGCGAATTGCGACTCTATCCCGAACTCGGTAGAGGCAGCCTGCTGATGACCAACCGGAGCGGCTTTTCAGACGAACGGTGGCTCGACCAATTCGACGGCTTGTTGTTGAAATAAACACCCCCGCAAGGTGTCAGGGCATAAAAAAACGGGTAAAATCGCCTTCAACGATTTTACCCGTTTTTTTATGCCGGAGAAAAACTACCGCAATACCGTCACATCGCCCTCAAAACGCACTTCCTCGCCGTCAATGAACCGAACCACCGCATACCAGGCAAACACACCGTCCACTTTTTGTCCTTTGTAACTGCCATCCCAGCCAAAATTCGGTACATTCAGGTCAAAATTGCGGTTTTCAAAAATCAGGCTGCCCCAGCGATCGTAAATCCGCAACAATGAGATTTGCTCGGCGGCAGGGCCGGCAAAACCGGTAAAGAAGTCGTTGATACCGTCGCCTTCAGGTGCAAAAATGTTGGGGAAATAGACCGGGCGGTCTTTTTGTACCCGGATCGTAACGGTATCAAATGCCACACAGCCATCTTCGTCGGTGATTTTTATGATATATCGAATGTCGTTGATCGCCGTGGCAACGGGGTCGGGGCTGTCTGTTTCGCTCAAACCCGTTCCCGGCGACCATTCGAAAGTTACCGGACGCCCGAACGGCGCGGTCACCGTACTGATATTGACGGTAAAACCAAGATCAAGGGTGGTATCGGCCGGTTCGGCAATCACCAACAAGGCCGGCGGCTGATTGATGGAGGCAAACACGGAATCCTCACAGCCGTAGGCATCCTTTATGACCACCCAGTAATCACCGGCCAATAATCCGCTCAGTGTGTCGGAGGCGAAAAATGCCCTTCCGTCGGCACTGAACATATACGGAGGTCGGCCTCCGGAACCTTCGACGCGAATTTCCCCTTCGGCAACGCCGTTGCAGATCAAATCCACGACATCCAGCAAAGCAACCGCTACATCGGGCGGTTCGGTGATAAACACGCCTCCTGTGATAAAACATTCATTCCGATCCGATACCGTAACATCATATTGCCCTGGCGGGAGATCGCCGATACTTTGGGTTTGTGCGCCGTTCGACCACTGGTAGGCATAATTGCCGACACCGCCGGCCGGAATGGCTTCCGCCATACCGTCGTTGGCGCCGAAGCAGGAAATATTTACCGTATCCATCACCAACTCCAGCGGTGCATTGTCCGTAACCGTG
Organism: Saprospiraceae bacterium; assembly: GCA_033762055.1. Classification (GTDB taxonomy): domain Bacteria; phylum Bacteroidota; class Bacteroidia; order Chitinophagales; family Saprospiraceae; genus M3007. The sequence continues at coordinate 10,496 of JANRLZ010000119.1, read as the reverse complement.
ACGGTAAATGTGCCTTCGCACAACACAGCGTCTATGGCATGTATGGTGTAAACGCCTGCGGCAAAATTTTCCTGAAAATTCTCGAGGATATAGCCGCTACCCCAGTCGAACTGGACCGGGTCTTTGCCGTTGGTAACATTCAGGGTAATAACCCCGTTGGCGTCGCCAAAACAAAGCGGCGGTTCTACATCGGCTACCGCCGTCAGAATTCGCTCATCAACCTGAATTCCCAGATCGGTTTCGCAATTGTTGGCATCCCGGATGAGCAGGGTATAGAACCCGACGCCCAGGTTTTCCAATTTGTTGTTATTGGTAAAAGGGCCGCCATTCCAGCTGAATTGATAGGGCGGGGTCCCGCTGGTGATATTGGTAATTTCGATGGCGCCGTTGGCTGCGCCGTTGCAATCGGGCGCTGCAATGACGGTATCCACTTCTACATCAGGGTGAATCAGCACCGATTGAATATCGGTCACCTTGCAACCCAGATCGGTTTCGAGCGTAAGCACCACGGGGCGCACGCCGGGTGTGTTGAAGGCAACGGTATGCGGCCCGGGCCCGGTGGCGGTTTGCGGCACGGCATCGGCCCCGAAACTCCAGTTCCAGGCTGTGATGGCGCCAATGGGGAACGTTGAGGCGTCTATGACCTGAACGGCTGTACCGAGGCAAACTTCATCGGGTACAGTTTCAAATTTGGCTTCCGGGCCAAGGAATTCACCCGTTCCGCCAAATTCGACGGTAAAACCATTGCCGGTGGCCGAAAAATTGTTCACCGCCAAAGCATAGGTTTCACCCTGAATCATATCGAGCGGACGTAGCCAGGCATCGTCGCCGGGTTCCGAGCAACCGGCGTCTTCACTGATATCCGGGTCGCCGACACGCATACCGGTAGGCCCAAGACAGGCAGCGGAGTTGACACCCTGACTTTGGCCGGAGGCCATACAGCGTTCCACCACCTTGCCGTTGCAGTTGCCGATGCCGTTGGGCAGGCGGTATATGACAAAATCAAGGTCGTCGGGGCCGTTCAGCGGGGTAAGCGTCATGGTCAGTGTGCCCGACACGGAGCAGGTCCAGACAAACCAGGTGGAGTTGGATTCAAAAAGGCCCGGTACGCCGTTGTTGAAGCAGGCGGCATCCTGCATTTCCAGGTTGTTATTGCCTGCACCGGTGACATATTGCACCACAAAAGGCGATTTATCGCACAAAATGGAGGCCGTCGGACAATCGGAAGTCGGCTCAACGGGCGGATTGTAGTTGTTGATACAAATCTGAAAAGTACCGGTCTGATTGGCGGCGCCCTGGATGCGTATCAGGTAGGTCGAACCTACGAACAGGCCGCCTTTGTACGCCTCGGCCACATTGTTGTTGCCGCCGGCAGCATCGCAAACCAACTCGTTGATAACCCCGCCGCAAACACCAAAATAAAGCGCAATTTGCGGGTCTTGCAGCGTGCCGCCCGGCGATTGCGCCGTAGCGCCGCGCACCGTGATGCTGACATCCGTTGCCTGGGCGGTAAAGGAAAACCAGACATCGCCGCCCACCGATCCGAAACATCCGGGTGTGCCATAAGCGGAAGGGGTGGCGTTGACATTGGTGTAGGCGTTGGCTGGACTGCAAAAATTAAACACGTTGGGCAACGCGATAGGAAACGCGCACTCATCATTGGAAGGTTGGGCCCAGGCCGTAGCGGCGCACAACATCAAGGCAAGGGTAAGGTTTGTGTTTCTCATGTTATGTTGTTTGGTCGGGATAATCCCGTGCAAAGTACTCAAAGTTAGGAATTTAGGTTCAATGAAACAAGTGGTAAGGAGAATGTTCACTGAATCAATTTCGAACCAAAGACGCAAAAAGCCGGGCTTTTGTTGGATGGAGATACCGTCAAATTTTGCTGAAAAACCGCCTACTGACGCATTTTGTCATCGCGCGACACATTAGATAGTCTCGTCCCGTTGAATCAATCCCATTTTTGTCCGGATCTTTTTTCGTTGAAAATAGCCAAAACGCGTTCTGCCGGGATTCCCTACTTTTGCGCCCGATGAAACATCTGCCCAATGCGCTGACGATGGCCAATCTCTTTTGCGGCTGTTGCGCGCTGCTTTACACGATGTATTGGCAACCGGAAATTGCAGCCTTGTTTACAGCAGGCTCTTTCCTTTGCGATTATCTCGATGGCATGACGGCGCGTGCGCTTAAAGTCAGTTCGCCGTTAGGCAAAGAACTTGATTCCCTGGCCGATGTAGTCAGTTTTGGTGTCGTCCCCGGCGCCATGTTGTATCAAATGCTTGCCGGAGAGCCTGGTTTTTCCAAACTCGCTGAAGGTTTCCCGGTACAGCCGACGGCGCTGCCTGCTTTTGTTTTATCCGCATTTTCCGCCCTGCGCCTGGCCAAATTCAACCTCGATACCCGGCAGTCGCGCTATTTTATCGGGCTGAGTACGCCGGCCTGTACGGTGCTGGTACTTGGACTGGCATTGTCGGCGCACCACGATCGTTTCGGATTGGCAGAACTGATTACAAATCCCTGGTTTTTGTACGGCATCACAGGGGTGCTTTCCTGGCTGCTTTTGAGCGAAATACCGATGTTCGGGATGAAAATCAAAGGGTTTGACCTGGCCGGCAATGCAGTAAACATTGCATTTGTAATTCTGTTCGTCCTGCTGGTGCTTGTATTGAAAGAGCTGGCGCTGACGGCAATCATCGTTTTTTACCTCCTGATTTCCATCATTTTCAAAAACAAGGTTCTCGAATCCTGATTTTCGAACATTCACAATATGAAATTTATCGCTGAAATTGACATCATGCCCCACCGCGAATTACTCGATCCGCAAGGAAAAGCGGTGGTGAACAATATGAAGCACCTCGACCTCTCCGGCATTACCGATGTACGTATCGGTCGCCATGTCAGTATGAGCCTTGAGGCTAATTCAGAAGCAGAAGCCCGGCAAAAAGTGGACACGGCTTGTCAGAAATTGCTTGCCAACCTTATCATGGAAACCTACGCGTTTTCCCTGAAACCTGCATAACGAGAGGTGCTGTACATCGTTCCGACCCCCATAGGCAACCTCGAAGACATTACGTTGCGCGCCTTGCGCGTGCTGCGGGAGGTACGTGTGGTGCTGGCCGAAGACACGCGCACTTCGCGCCGGTTGCTCGATCATTTTGAGATAAAAACTCCCTTGCGGGCATTTCATGCACACAACGAACATGCCGTGGTGGAGCGGGTGGTAGACGAACTGGCCTCGGGTGTGACGATGGCACTGGTGTCGGACGCCGGCACGCCGGGTATCTCCGATCCGGGATTTCTGCTGGCACGCGCCTGTCAACGTCGGGGCATCAGGGTGGAGTGTTTGCCGGGGCCGACCGCCTTTGTTCCTGCTTTGGTTGCGAGCGGATTGCCCAGCGATACCTTTCATTTTGAAGGTTTTTTACCCCACAAAAAAGGACGGCAAACGCGCCTGAAATACCTGGCTGCACTGCCACATACCTTTGTACTGTACGAATCTCCTTTCCGGCTGGTAAAATGCCTCGAAGAATTGGTGGCCCATTGCGGCGCCGAACGCCCGGCTTGTGTAGCCCGGGAAATCAGTAAATTGCACGAAGAGGTAAAAACGGCTTCCTTAACTGAATTACTGGATTATTTTTCCAAAAAAGAGGTAAAAGGCGAAATTGTAGTCGTTGTGAGCGGCGTGGAATAAGCGGGCCGTCTATACATGCTCTTACCGCCAAAGCGCCATGCTCCCTTCTGCGCCGAATTGAACTTCGAGCAGGTGCGGGAAATAATCTTTCAAACTGTCAATATGCGACACGATGTAAATCTGCCGGAACTGCTCCTGCAGATAGTGGAGCGCCAGCATCATTTCGAGTCGTCGCTCCTCGTCCTGGCTTCCGAAAATTTCATCAAAGGCAAGAAACTCCAGCCGCTGCCCCGAACCGCTCAAATCCATGATGGCTTTGGTGATGGCGATGCGCAGGCAGAAATTAGCCAGATCCACCTCGCCGCCGCTGAACCGTTCGATGGGGTAATACACTCCGCCGTCGGCGATGGAAAAATCAAAATTCTCGTCCACCAGGATGCCCTCGTATTTGCCCTTGGTGATGCGACTGAACAAGTCGCTGGCTTCGCGGGATATGCCGGGACTGACTTTCTCCAGAATTTCGGTTTTAAACAAACCTAACATTTCGGCCAGCTTTCGCAACAGTTCCACTTCCTCCAGTTTGTGGCTGATCTGTTGCTGAATGCGTTCGTTGGTTCGTAATTTCTCGGCGCATCGGGCTTGCTCGCCTTCCAGTTCAAGCCCGATCTTTTCAATGGAGCGCAATACTTCGGTTTGCGCCTGAAATGCCTCTGCAAAATCTGTAACCGATTGTTTGGCAAGAAGATAGGCAGGTTCATTATAGCCGATTTTTTGCAGCGAATCGTTGAGGGCTATTGCCTTTTTTTCTGCTTCCAGCATACCGGCTTCCGTTTTTTGCAAAGCCTCAAGGGTAACGGGCCATTCGCGGGCTACATAATTTTCTTGCGACAAATAGGCGCGGTATTCTGGTTCTTTGGCTGCCTGTGCAACTTTTAGTTGTTGATAAAGCGCCTCATCGAATTGCACCTCGCCAATTTCCTGAAGTATGGCTTCATCTGCTGCAATACGAGCTTCCAGTTGAGTTCGCTGGTTTTCCCCGGTTTGCTGCTGGCGGACGAGTTCGGCGAAGCGTGTTTGTTCCTGTAAGCGTTGTTCCACCTGATTGCGGGCGGCTTCCTGTTGTTCGCGCAGGTTTTTCCCTTGTTCCCTGACGTTGGTTCGCTGGTTTTCAAGTGCTTGTAATTGTTGGTTTTGCAATGCTCCGATTTCTGTTTCAAGCACTTCAAGGGCTTTTTCATACCCTTCGAGCAAGGGTTGCATGCAGGTAGGACAATTGCCCGATTTGCCCAGTGCGCGCAGGGAAGCGAGTTTTTCATTGCGTTCGCGTATGCTTGCCTCAATTCCGCCGATTTGCTGGCTGATCTCGTGGTGTTCATTTAGTTTGGCTTTAATAGCCTCCTCCAGAATGGCCACGACTTTTTGCTGTTCGGCCAGTGACGCGATGATTTGCGGATGTGCGGCCAGTTGTTCCGACAGGTCATGCAACTGGGTTAGCAGCGTCTGAAGTTGTTCCTGCGCTTCGGCAATACGCACCAGTCGGGCCTGCCGGTTGAGGTAGCGTGTATGATCTTTATCAAGGGTTTCGAGTCTTTTTTTCTCTTGTTCAAATATTTCCCACGCCGGGCGGGACAATTCCAGCGCTTTTATTTGCGCGCCAAGATCGGCCTCCTTTCCCTTGAGTTGGGTATGTTGTAAATGGAGCCCGGCGCTTCTTTCCCGGGTTTGCGCCAGTTCGTTTTGCAGGGTGCTATGTTGTTTAAACCTTCCTTCTTCGCGATCGAACTTTTCTTTTTCAGTGCGGTATTTCCCCTGAATTTCCTGTAATTTTTGTGTTTCTGCGGCGATGGTGCGCTGGTTTTCTTCGAGCCTTTGCACCAGTTCTTCCATTTCCATTTTCAGGTTGCCGATGGCGGTTTCATCGAGCAGATTCTGGCGTTGTCCGGCGGCCTGGCTGCTTAAATCGCGCAATTCGGCGTTCACACGGATTTGCACCTCATCGAGGGTATCAAGCCCCAACATGCGGCGCACCATTTTTTTGCGTGCTTCGCCGGAGGTGTCGGAGAGTTCGGAAAGTTCTTTCTGTCCGGAAAAAACGGAGCGCTTGAAAGCGTCGCGCTCCATGTGCAGCACTTTTACCAACTCGTCGTTGACGGGTGAAACGCCTTTTGCCACCAGGGTATCGTTCTTATACAATTCGGCGTTGACGGTCAAGGTCTTGCCCCGGAATTCGCGTCTTACGCGGTAATAAATTTCGCCAATGGAAAAAGTAAGTTCCAATACCACATTTGCCTTCGGGTCGGCGAATGCCGTCCGAACATGGGCTTTATTGCCCTCGTCGCGGCCAAAGAGGCAGTATAAAATGGCTTCGAACAGCGTGGATTTTCCTGCGCCGTTTTTTCCGATAATACCCACCAGCCCTTCCCGGAATTCAAGTTCGAGATGGCTGTATTGTTTGTAGTTGGAAAGGAACAGCGTATTGAGAATCATCCTTATATCTTGACGGCGTTCATTCTTTTTCAAAATACCTTCCCGCCCGTTCAACGAGTTTTTCTGCCAGTGCGGCATCGTCGGGATACTTGCTGCGCAGATAGTCGGCAAACACCTTGTCGAGCCGGTCGAATTGTCCGGCGTCAATGCCTTTTACGAAAGCGCGGTCGCTGAAAGTTTTTCTTTTGGGAATGATCTGAAAAGCGGAGGCAAAACACTGCCGCAAATAAATATTGCCGAGTTCGAGCGTTTGTTCCGGACGAATGTCGTTGAATGTCAGCGACAAAATAGCGTCGCGGCAATCATTGTTTTGCTGGAAAACAGCCAGTTCGGCTTCCAGTTCCGCTACACTGACCGAGGAGCAATCATTGCGTTCCCAGCGCAACCAGGGACGGGTGGCGATCGGCTCAAATTCGACCTTGCAGGAGTGGTCGGGTTGTACATCCAGCCATAAAAACCCTTTTTCCGCCCCGATTTCGGTGTCGCTCAAACGCTCTGTACTCCCCGAATACCAGGCGCAGGGGTGCAAATCCACCGCCTGGCAATTGTGCCAATGTCCGAGTGCAATATATTGAAATTCAAGAAGTTTGTTGTCAAAAGCAGGCGGAAAAATTTGTTCGCCGTATTCTTCCATCAGGTATTTTTTACCCAAAGACGTATGCAACATCAATACATTGCATTTACCGGGAACGGGCGTCAGTCGTTCGAGTTCGGTCAGCAGGATGCGGTGATCGTTGATATGCGGAATGCCATGTACAACGACCGGACCTATTGTGGTGCTTTCCCATGTTTCACCAAAAATCGGAGTCACATGATCCAGCGTACGCAAAGCCCGCAGGATGGGGGAATTGTAAATGGTTTTGGGTGTTTCGTGATTGCCTGCGATGATAACAGTGGGAATACCTGCCTGCCCGATCCGGCGCAGCTGCTCCAGTCCGAAAGTCAGAGCGCGGTTGGAAGGACTGGGTCGGTGAAAAAAATCGCCGCTGTGAATCACGGCATCGGGTCGGGCCTCCAGAATTCGGTTTACCACTCGTTCGAATGCATCGTACACATCCTGCTCGCGAGCATTCACGCCCGCCTCATTCACCCGGTCGAATGCCTGAAACCCAAGGTGTGTATCGGAAAAATGCAGGATGCGCATGTAGCTGATGGTTGCAAATCAAGGGGTTTCCCGGAGACGAATATACCGGATAAAATCCGTCGCCGGCGGGTCGGTTAGTCCAAATCCGCGCGCCATAGTCACGATTTGTCCGCGGTGGTAAGTGCTATGATTCATACAATGATGGATCATTTGCGAGCGAAGGCGCTCGTCGGACGTTCCGTTCAGGAGTTTGAATGCGCAGGATTCATTAAAATCCGCATCCGGCAGCAGCCGTACGTATGATTCAAATGCTTGCGAGCCCATTACCAGCCCCTCAAAAACATCCTGTGTTGTACCGGAAAATTCCTGAAACAAAAACCGGGCGGGTGAAACCAGTTGCAGGCGTTGCAGCCAGATGTCTTCGGCGCTCCAGATGTGCAGCAGGGTATCTTTCAGCGTGGAAAAACTGGAATTTGTTTCGCGCAACATGAGTGCTTCCGGTTGGGCTTGCAGCCACTGTACCATTTGGGTGTTGGCCCAGGTATTAAAAGCGGCATAATCGCGAAGCATGGATGCGAGGGTCATAGCAGAACAGGTTCGGGTGAGTGAAAAACAGGCATTGTAGCCAGCATGGATTCGCCGTCTTCCGACAAGCGCTCCAGCCTGACCGGCCGAATTTCGTTCATAACTGCGCCTTGTGCCGGCATTTCAATTTTGATATAGTTGTCAGTAAATCCACTCAACCAGCCCGTATCGCGGTGGTGTTCGAACAAAACGGGGCGTACCGCGCCGGCTTGTGAAAGGTAAAATGCACGTCGTTTCATTTCCGACAATCCCCGCAGCGCCTGGTTGCGACGGCGGCGTTCCTCTACCGGCACCACGTCCGGCATATCGGCAGCCGGCGTGTTGGCGCGTTCGGAGTAGGTAAAAACATGCAGATACGAGACATCCAGCGACTGAATAAATCGGTAGGTTTCCAGAAAGTCGTCCTCCGTTTCACCCGGAAACCCGACGATCACATCGCAGCCGCTACAGGCTTGTGGCATATGTTTTTTGATGCTTGCCACCCGTTCGGCATACAGCTCACGGCGGTAACGACGGCGCATGTCGCGCAGTTGTTTGTCGTTGCCTGATTGCAGGGGAAGGTGAAAATGCGGCATAAAGCGCCGGCTTTCGGCTACAATCGAAATGATTTCGTTGGTCAGCAAATTGGGTTCGATGCTGCTGATACGGAAACGACTCACTTCATCCACCTGCTCCATTTCCCTTACAAGGTCGGCAAACAGGGCTTCTTTGCGCGGTCGTTCGCCTTCAATGACTGCGGTGCCATTGCCAAAATCGCCCAGGTTGACACCCGTAAGTACAATTTCACGTACCCCTTTCCGTGCAATTTCACGGGCATTGGCTACGGCATTTTCTACTGTGTCACTGCGGCTGGCGCCACGTGCCTGCGGAATGGTGCAAAACGAACATTTATAATCACAACCATCCTGTACTTTCAAGAAAGAGCGCGTGCGGTCGCCGAAGGAAAAAGAGGAGGTAAAGGTGTTGACGTCGCGTACTTCGCCGGCCTGTATCATACCCTTGCCGGGGGCTTTGCTCAGATCATCTACATAGTCGAGAATCCGGAATTTTTCGCCGGCGCCCAATACCAGATCAACACCGGGAATTTCGGCAATCTCCTGTGGTTTGAGTTGGGCATAACAACCCGTTACTACCACAAATGCTTCCGGCCTGCGTCGCATGGCCTGTCGAACAATCTTGCGGCACTCACGATCCGCTTGTTCGGTAACCGAACAGGTATTTAATACGTAAATATCGGCTGCTTCTTCAAATTTTACCGGCAAATAACCGCTTGATTCGAAGAGCCGCGCCAGGGCGGAGGTCTCCGAATAATTGAGTTTGCATCCCAGCGTATGAAAAGCTACCGTTCGCGGTGTAGACATGACTCTTCTTAAAGCCCACAAAGGTAAGGCCAGGCGCCTGTTGTTTGACAGGTTTTTTTAGACAGGATTTACAGGATGAACAGGTTTTTTTGACAGGATTTACAGGATGAACAGGTTTTTTGACAGGATTTACAGGATGAACAGGTTGATTTATTTGTTAAACTTTACGGGCAAAGTTGGTATAAGTACCCGGTATTCAATTTTCCAAGTGGATCCGCCCCAGCGTTCTAAAAAAACAAAAAACCTGTTCATCCTGTAAATTCTGTCAAAAAAACCTGTCTCAACCGCGTTGGAGTTTGCCACGGAGGCCATCGGCCTGGAAGAAGTAAACCCCGGGCGGGAGTGACTGGATGTCAATTTCCAGGCCGGGTCCAACAACATTCTGAAGGTGAAGCACCGCTTGTCCGGTCGTATTAAAAAGCCGGAAATTTTGGACGTTATCTATACCGTTGGGCCAGGTGAGGGTGACTCGTCCGGTACCAGGATTGGGGGTAACGAGAATTTTTTGGTCAGCATAAATGACCGGCTCCGATGTGCCGACCGAGAGGGGCGACTCGGTATAAAATGCGATTAGCACCATCATTTCATCTTCCGAAGTGGGGCCGAAGTTGACAGGCGCAGGGCCTTCATTGATCCATTGGGCTTCGTGTATGATGCCGTTACTCCATTTTACAGGCAACAATGGTTCCCAATAACGAATCGGAATGTGTTGATAATCATACCAGGGCGACGGGCAACCGGGTATCCCCATCGGACAAGAAGCATCGTAAATGAGATCGCCTTTTTGACCATTGGGCAGGCGGGTCCATACTTTATAGCCGGTTCCGTATTTGTGGGTATGCCCCATCAATCCCCAGATGTAAAGGCTGTCGGCGCCGAATTCAAATTCAGCCCGCGTATGGGTCACCAAATCGCCGGAATTCGGGATCGGAATATTTGGATTGACCAGCAAGGTGGCAAACATTTCCTGATCCGCCGTACCGACTGGCTGGGTATAAACATTTACATATGCTTCGCATTGGTAGGGCTGTGACAGCGAGTAATTGATATAGTGAGAATTCAAATCAAGCACAATATCATTGTCCCATTTAAAAGCCGTGCTACCGGGCAGGCGCAATTCAGTGGCTTCCTGTACGGCAGCAACGAGGTTGATCTGGCTGTGGTTGGCATTCAATCGCAGGCCGGCGGGAATTGAAGCGGCGCCGTTTCCGGTGAAATTATACAACAGGAAATGGTGAGAAAATGGAGAAATTTTGAAATCAAGTCCGCTCACTTCCACATTTTCAGGGAGATTCAGTTCCCATTTCTGGTAATATTCCACTTCGCCGTCGGGCGCCAGAAAGAAGGG
>JANRLZ010000118.1:0-2360 GCA_033762055.1 Saprospiraceae bacterium | reverse complement strand
CGTTTGCAACAGGCACTGGAAGTGCGCTCTGCCACACCGGCGACATTTTTGCGAATATTCCCGAGACCCGTGCAAACGCCGTCCCGTACAAAAGCCCTACTTTCGGGGCGGGGATTTTTATGCCCGGATTGTGCGGTTTTTTAGAAGGGGAAACCGACAGTCTGGCATGAATTTCCCTCTTTTTTTGCTACTCAACTACTTTTCAACCCATGACCCATTCGTACCACAACTTCCGATTACTGTTTTCCATGTTATTACTGGCGTTTTCATCTGCACTGTTTGCCCAGCAAACCGTCGTCGTGCAGATGAACGGCGTCAAAATGCGCGCGCCACTCAGCGTTTCCAAAGGCGTCTCCACCCTGCAACTCTGCGGACTGGAGGCAGGCAACACTTACCGGCTGGCTGCGGTGCCGATGAGCTATGCCCAAAAAGCTGGCTTTGACATTTCGCCCGACGCATCCTGGCCCTCTCATTCGTTCCGGCAGGATAAAAGACACCACTTGCAGTTCACTGCATCGTCGGAATGCGTTACGTTACAACTCCTTGCTGAAAGTCCGGAACAGGGCACAGAAATCCCGATGTACCTGTCGGTAAAATGCGAATCCTGTCCCGACGCCCACGACTGGCTGAACCGGGTGTCCGGATTGGGAGAGCAGGCGGTGATTGAGGTACAAGACGGGTTTTCGGCCCAGGAACTGGTCGAAAATGTGCTGGTGGGAGGGGGCTGTTTTCAAATCAGCGATGTCACTTATTCCGGGCACCCGTCGCAGATCGGTGTTTTTTCCAACGGATCGAACAATATTGGTTTTAGTGAAGGGGTCATTATGGCCACCGGTAATATCATCGTGGCCCCCGGCCCCAACGATGCCGACGGACTGAGTTCGGGATTTGGTTTTACCACCCCCGACGCCGAACTGGAGACCCTTACCCCCGGCAGTATCTTTGATATGGCCAATATAGAATTCGATTTTGTACCTACCCAAAATCAGGTTGCCTTTGAGTTTGTGTTTGCTTCCGAGGAATATTGTGAATATGTGCAATCACAGTTTAACGATGTTTTTGGTTTCTTTATCTCCGGCCCGGGGATTATCGGCACCAAAAACATTGCCCTCATTCCCAATACCAATATTCCCATTACAATCAACAACGTCAACCACGTTTTTAACAATACGCTCTATACCCACAACACGCCCATTACCGGCGACAACTGTCTTGACGGCGGCTCTTCGGGTAATTTACCACCCGCAATCCCGGCATTTGGACCTGCGGTTTTTGAGGTGCAATACGATGGGTTTACCAAAAAACTGGTTGCTACGGCCAATGTCATTCCCTGCCAAACCTATCACATCAAACTAAAAATAGGCGATGTAGGCGATGGCGTTTGGGATTCGGCGGTTTTCCTGCGCGCCAATTCGTTCAGTGCCGGCGGCGAAGTGTTGGCCTCTCCGGCGTATCCGGGCGGATTTGGTACGGCCTACGAATCCTGCGATGCCGGGAATATTCGTTTTGTAAGAGGTAGCAATGCCGATGTGTCGCAACCTTTAGTGATTCATTTTAATGTAGCCGGCTCCGCAACACCTGGTGTAGATTACGTTCCGCTCAGCAGCCCGGTAACCATTCCGGCCGGCGAAACCGAGTTGCTGGTTCCGGTGCAAGTGATCCCCGATGCCCTGATTGAAGGCCAGGAAAATATCCTGGTTCAAGTGCCCAACTCCTGCTCCTGCTCGGAAAGTACGATTGAATTCTTGATCAATGACCGTCCGGCAATGACGATTGAATCAAACGATCAGCTGCTGTGTGCGGGCGAAACTGCCACCATCAGCCCCTTTGTGTCGGGCGGCTTGCCGGGCTACACCTACTTATGGAGTACAGGCGAAACGACGGCTTCCATTTCAACTTCCACGACCGGCACCTATACCCTCAGCGTATTCGACGCCTGTGGCGGCAATGTTTCGGTTTCAACTGAAATTGTGTTTGAAGCCTGCGGTTGTGCGTCCGAAACATTCTTGAAAACCCTCGAATTTGACGACGCCCAGGTACGTGGCTATGGCGTGTACGACAGTCAGGACGGCAACCTCTACATCACCGGCGCCAAACAGGACAGCGCTGTGTTGATTAAAATGACTCCCTCCGGCGCCATTCTTTGGATGCGCACATTCGATGTGCAGGACGGTGCAAACGACCATATTTCTGAGATTATCCTCGATTCGGAAGGTATGATCGTCGGCTGCGGCCAGAGCGGCGACCTGCAACCCGGTATTTCAGGCTTCTTCTTTCGTTATGATCCAGTTGCCAACAACCTGCTCTGGATCAATACTTACGGACTGGAGTCGCCTTATGTGATGGGATTGATGGAGTTG
>JANRLZ010000117.1:0-3969 GCA_033762055.1 Saprospiraceae bacterium | reverse complement strand
AACCCAGGCCGACGTGACGAAATGGTTTACTATTACCAGCGCGGCTGGTATGCTTGCCATCCTGTTATTCCTCGATGTAGTCAAGTTATTTATTGGAAGTAAATTTCACGGAGGGCTGCACGTGGTGCCAGTTTTGTTGTGCGCCAACCTGTTGCTGGGCGTTTATTACAACTTCTCGGTTTGGTACCGGCTTAAGGACCGTACCGGACTGGGCGCCTGGATTTCGATTGGAGGTGCGATGATCACCATTGTGCTCAACTTGTGGACGATTCCTCGTTTTGGCTACACCGGCGCCGCCTGGGTGACACTGATTTGTTATGCATTTATGAGCTGGGCAACCTGGTTTACGGGTAAAAAGCATTACCCGGTACCCTATCACCTGGGCCGCATGGCCCTTTATCCGTTGTTTGCGCTGGTTTTGTGGCAATTAAGCGCAAAAACCGCTGTTTATCTGACTGACACCGCCCTGTGGGGGATTCGTTGCCTGCTTTTCATCGTATTTTTAAGCGGTGTATATTGGCTTGAAATAAAACGTATTCCCAAAAATTGACAAAGGCTTCGCTACCTTCGCCCCATTACATTCGAATCAAAAATCAACGGCCATGTTACATTCCATTATCAACACCCTGCATTCCTATAACCGCTACCTGATCCTCGTCGCACTGTTGTTGGTGCTGTATCGTTCGTGGAGTGGTTGGATGGGAAAAAAATCGTTTGAAAAAGCCGACAACACCGCTTCAGCAGCGCTTTTGGGGCTGGCACACCTGCAATTGCTGCTCGGGCTGATCCAGTTTTTCTTCACCAGTGCCTACACCAAAGCCGCGATGGCCGACATGGGGGCAGCAATGAAAGATGAGTGGATGCGCTATTTCACCGTGGAGCACAGTTTGATGATGATCATCGCCGTGGCATTGATCCAGGTAGGCCGTACCGGCGCCAAAAAAGCCGCAAACGACGAAGCAAAGCACAAAAAACTGGCTGTTTTCACCACCATCGCCGCCTTGATTATTCTGGCGACATTGAGTATGAAAGGGCTGTTGTTTACTACCCTGGCAGGAGCAGCCAACTGATTCTCCATTTACGCCGCTTATTTTCCGGAAAAATGAATTTTTTGGGCGCAGATTCCTTTACGCCCTGATTTTGTATGCAAAAACCGTCTATACCCGAAGGCACACGCGATTTTGGCCCCGAACAGGTGCGAAAACGCAACTATATTTTTGACACCCTCCGCGAGGTGTTTGTGAAATTCGGCTTCCAGCCACTCGAAACACCCGCCATGGAAAACCTCAGCACCCTCACCGGCAAATACGGCGAAGAGGGCGACAAACTGCTGTTCAAAATCCTGAACAACGGCGACTTCCTTTCCGGCGCCGATGCGACTGCCCTGGCGGAAAAAAACTCCGCACGACTTACCGGCAGCATCGCCAAACGTGGTCTGCGTTACGACCTCACGGTGCCTTTTGCCCGCTACGTGGTGATGAACCGCGGCACGCTCAGTTTCCCGTTCAAACGCTATCAGATTCAACCCGTGTGGCGCGCCGACCGACCGCAACGCGGCCGTTACCGCGAGTTTTTTCAGTGCGATGTGGATGTAATCGGGTCGGAATCATTGTTGTACGAGGCCGAACTGGTGCAGATTTACGACGAGGCTTTTGCCCGATTGAATTTGCCCGTCGTAATCAAAATCAACAATCGTAAAGTACTTTACGGCATCGCCGAAGCCGCCGGTATTGCCGATCGTTTTGTGGACATGACGGTGGCCATTGACAAACTTGACAAAATCGGGATGGATGGCGTGCGTAAGGAACTGAACGAACGCGGAATCGGGGGGGAAGCCATTGCCGTGATTGAAAAAATATTGCAAACGCCCGAGATTGAAGCCCTTAAATCTATTTTATCAGCAAGTGAAACAGGGTTGAAAGGACTGGAAGAACTGGAACAGGTGTTCAGACTATTGTCGAAAACTACGTTAAAAAACGAGTTGCAGTTCGATATTACCCTGGCGCGCGGCCTCAGTTATTACACCGGCTGCATTTTTGAAGTCGCTGCCAAAAACTACCAGATGGGCAGCATCGGCGGTGGCGGGCGCTATGCCGATCTGACCGGCGTATTTGGTGTGCCTGGCTTGTCGGGCGTGGGAGTCTCCTTTGGCGCCGACCGGGTGTACGACGTGCTGGAAGGACTGGGCCTTTTTCCGGAAAATTTGTCGGAGAGTGTAAAAATCATGCTGGCTTCTTTTGATGAATCCAGTTTTGAATACGCTTTTCAATGCGCCACCTCGCTTCGCGCCGCGGGCGTGGCCGTAGATATTTATCCGGAACCGGGCAAACTGAAAAAACAATTCGAATACGCCGCTAAAAGGAACATTCCATTTGTCGGCATCGCGGGCGAAACAGAAATGCAATCGGGCACCCTGACGGTGAAAGACCAGAAAACGGGTGAACAGTGGAGCGCGGCTGTTTCGGAAGTGGCGCAAAAGTTGCAATAACCCTTGCAGGTATTTATTTTCATCCCACGCCATGCTCAAAAACTCGATAATTATTGGCTTCCTTTTCGGCTTTGCCGCCCCGCTTTTTGCGCAGCAAACCGACTACGACGCCATTATCCAGCCCCTTGATGCCAAAGCCCGCGACATTGCCGAATACATGGTGCAGCTGGCCTGGCTCAACAGTCCGGAAGGCCGCATTGCCGAAGCAGACTTGCTCAACGCCAAAAGCGAAGACAAAAACACCCGAAAGGAGTGGATGCGTGATGTGAATGCCTCCTTCAACCTCAATGAAACCAACCTGCGCGGCGCCGACAGCCTGGGAAACGTGTTTTTCCCGCGATACAATTTCGGGCTTACCCTGAACCTGTACAACATCCTGAGTCAGAAGGAAAAAAACAGAATTGGCCGGCGACGGGTAGATATCGCCGGAGAGCGTATTCACCAGCGCAAACGTGAAATTCGCGCAGATGCGCTCACTGCCTGGGCGCAGTTTCGGCTGGCCCGCGAAATTTTCAAGGAGCGCAGTACCGTGGAGCTCGATTTGAACAATAATTTCATCCTCATCCAGCAACTTTACAAAAGCGACGAAGCCACGCTCGAACAGTACACTACTACCTCCGCGGCCTATTATTCAGCCCGCGAGGCGCGCATACGGGCACAGGCCGAGCTTGACATTGCAAGGTTCAAACTGGAGGAAATTATCGGGTTGCGCTGGGAACAGGTGCAACACCCTTCGAAGGAAGAATGATTTTTGAGGGGTTCGAACTACTTTTGCGCACAATTTACACTCAAGCCTTTCTTTCATGAAAAATTTACCGCTGATTCTCAATATCGTCCTGTTTGCACTGGTGGGCCATTTGTATTACCTGCATTTCAACGGTTCGAAAAACAACACGGCGCAAGCCATCGTCCCACCTCCCTCCCAGGCGGGCGGCGTACGCATCGCCTACGTAAACGGCGATACCCTCGATGCCCGGTACGAATGGCTAAAGGAACAAAAAACTGCCATCGAGCAACGCCTGGCCAATGCTGAAAAAAGCCTCGCAGCCAAGGAAGAAGCGCTTATGAACGATGCGGCTGCTTTGCAACAAAAGTTTCAGGAAGGTAACATGACCCAGGCCGAAGCAGAAAAACAACAAGCCGCACTCATGCAACGCGGCCAGAAACTGGAAGAAGAAAAAATGCGCCTGAGTAAATCGCTCAGCGAAGACCAGAAAAAAGCCTTCAACGACTTGTATGCCAACGTCGAAGCCCAGCTCAAAACACTTTCTACCGAGATCGGCTACGACTATATCTTCTCTTATTCGCGGGGTGGCCAGATTCTGCTGGCCAATGACAGCCTCGACATTACCCGGCAGGTGCTGGAGTTGCTCAATGCCAAAAAACAATAAAGCCACACCGGCATGACTGCCCTTGCCCTCCACCGCGCCGATAACAACGATATTCCGCTTATCCGTCGCCTGGCTGATCGAATCTGGTGG
>JANRLZ010000116.1:0-3924 GCA_033762055.1 Saprospiraceae bacterium | reverse complement strand
GTTGCGCAACAGGCCAACCAGCAAATCCAGTGGGTTTTTAATCTGACAGCCTTTGTTGGTCGCATCGAAAAAGTGTTCGCTGAGCAAGAGTGCCCGCATGACCGGCCGAATTTCATAGTTGCTGTCGCGGAAAATCTGCGCCATGGGTACGATGACATTCTGCTCTACATCTTCGTCAATTTTATAATAAACAAAAAAGCGATAAATTTTCCGGCAGATATGCAGTGCAACGTCTTCTTTCTGGAAAATCATGTTGAGCAGTGCATCCAGATCGGCTTCGCCGTTGCTACTGCCCTGTAAGACGGTGTTGTTGTAGTAGGAGGAAAATACTTTAAGACCTGCGTCGTGCAACGATGGGATGAAGACCGTTTCAAGGGTGGCCGGATTGAGCGTCCAGCCGGTCAGCACTCGGGCTGCCGCCACGACATCATCTTCCGAGTAGGTGGAGGCGCCGTCTTTGCCTACTGTAAACAGTTCCTGTAATTCGCGTGCATAATTTTCATCCGGAGCCGCCACATTATTCAGGTAACCATTGAGAAAATAGAGCATCATCGGATCAATGGTGACTGCCTTCACGAATGCTTTGAAATTACCAAGCGCGTGGGAGCGCAACATTTTATGGTGGTTGTAAACAGAGCGAGCATGAAATACCGCATCGGTGATGGTGGCAAAATGATTGTGCCAGAACAAGGTCATTTTTTCCTGAATATTGGCCTCGCCTTCGATCATCCGATTGAGCCACCAGCCTCGCCAGCTTTCGGTACGAAATCCTTCGGCCAACAGATACTCAGGGTCGAATGGCACATTGACCCAGGTTTCGCCGGACGCGACTTCTTCATCAATAAAAGGGATGGGACCATTCGGATTATTGTAATTGTTGATGGGCGGCGCCGGCGGGTCGGTGGGCACATCCAGCACGGCATCCACGGCGGCAGCGGCGCTTCCGAGCGCCAGTATCTGATCTACCTGCGCTTTTTTCAGGCCAAATGTAACCCGGCGCAACAAGTGAGACGCTTCCGCTCGCGTCCAGGGCCCGGTGTAGGGATCAAGACCTCCCTGCAAGGTAATTTCCGGCATGGAGGCGAAGCGCTCCATTCCGGGTGTCTCGGAAGGCATTTGTTCGATTTGAACATGCGGCTCCGAAGCAGTCATTTTTTCCAAAAACTGCCTGCGTGATAGTTTTAAATCGCTCATACGTGAGGGATTTGGGTTGGGTGAACAAATATAATTTGAACCGGTGCGCCGGCAAGACGCTGCAAGATGCAAAAATGTTACGGGTGTGTATGTTAAATTTCACGGCCCCTTCTTGCAACACCTGCCGGTTTCGATTTCCTTTGCAGAATGAAAATTACTTACTACGGGCATTCGTGTTTGCTAACGGAAACAAATGGCAAACGCATACTTTTCGATCCTTTTGTATCGGGAAATCCATTGGCTACACACATCGTCGTTGACGATATCCGCTGCGATTATATCCTCCTTTCGCACGGACATAGCGATCACTGCATTGACCTTGAACGCATTGCAGCAAACAACCCCGGCGTCACCATTGTCGGCATTTGGGAGGTTCACGAACGATACAGCCAAAAAGGATATAAAACCCACCCCATGAACAAAGGCGGCTGGTGGACTTTTGAATTTGGCCGTGTTAAAATGGTGCAGGCTGTTCACAGCAGCAGTTGGCCTGACGGTTCCTACGCGGGCGCTGCTGCCGGTTTTGTGCTCGACACCCCCGACGGCGTGTTGTACTTTGCGGGCGACACGGCGCTAACTTTTGACATGCAACTCATCCCGATGACTTGTCCGCCCCTGGATGCAGCCATTTTGCCGATCGGCTCCAACTTTACCATGGATTATCACGATGCGCTCATTGCCAGCGATTTTATCCAGTGCAAACGCATCATCGGCAGCCATTTTGACAGTTTCGGTTTTATAAAAATTGACCATGAAGCCGCTATTACGGCATTTGCTCAAAAAGGCAAGGAGCTGACTTTGCCTGAAATCGGCGAAAGCCTGACTATTTGAATCCAGTCAACTGGTTTATTCGCCCGTACCTTAAAAATTTTCTTCCCGTCCCAGATAAATCCCTCTTGCCTGCCAAAGCGGATCGGCGTTGAGGAGTTTTTGGCGCAGCGCTTCTTCATAATCCAGTAACAGATAGGATTCAGCCCTTGCTTTGACCGACGAGTTGAATGCGTAGTTTTTCAACGCCGGATACAGGTTCCCCAAAGCAGGAGGCACATCCGGCAAGCGGTACAAAACGATGCCATTTTGGGGGCGGGTGGTTACCTCCCAGTTGATGTTGGGCGTACCAACCCGCGTTCTTGAGAAAGCGAGTACATCAAAATTACCCGAACAGGTAACGGCCACGGCCCGGTTGTTGGCCAGGGTGGTGGGCAGCAAATCGAAAGCCGGTTCGGGCAGGCTGGTCGGCACGGAGCTGTAAAAACCGTCGCTGTAATAGGTGTAACCATTGGTTGTGCCTTCCGGACCTTTGGTTTGCAGGCGAAACATATTGATGTAGGGGCGATTGGGCTCAAAAAGATCGTTGTTGACCGGCTCAAACACCTCTTCAGAATTGAAAACCGGCACGGCGCCGCCCGGCGCTCGAACATGCTGGCTAAGCGGAAAAAAGCGGTACTGCGTGGTATCCACTACCCCATCGAGTTTGTACTGCCAGGTTGTTACAAACGGAAATTCGAGGGGCAAGGGGGGCGCCAGCAAAAGCAACAATTGCGAGGCGTCTATCGTATGCGCATCCACCAGATCGCTTACATTGTCAAAGACAAGAAAGCGCCAGAATTTATCACCATTGATCAGTACACGCAGCCAGCAGCGCCCGGTATTGTTCAGTCGGTACTCGCCGTAATAATTGTTGTTGGCTTGCGGGCGCGAGAGCGTCAGCGCATCCGACACCACAACGGAATCGAGGGTATTGAACCCGGTCAGTGTAAAACGAAGGGTACTTACCTGATGAAAAAACAGGTCGCGCAGATTGATTTGTTGCCCACTCGAAAGTTGGGTATAGGTTTGCAGGGTCAGGGTCGTATCACGGACGCCGGTTCCGGGCGCCTCCAGTGTTTCGATGCGCAGTATGGTGCAATCGAAACGAGCGTCGGGTGAAGTGTTGGGCACTTGCACGTGGGTGGTATCTTCTCCATTGAGCCAGCGAAAAGCCACCGTTTCGCCTTCTTCATCGGAGAGGAACAAGGCATATTTTGCCTGTATTTCGAAATAATCATTTTTCACGAACACTTCGAAGACAGGATCCGGCTCCTTAAAAGGCTCCGCCTTTTCACAGGAAAAAATGGAAAAAAATAAAAACGCCAAAAGCGCAATGCGAAGAATGTTCATGGGTGAATCGGTTTAAGAATTTGTATGAGTTAATTTAACTGGCTTGTTCAGGCATCTTTCTGACCCACTCTGCGGTTATTTTTTCAGCAATAATACCTATTATTCCCTCAAAA
The DNA here is from genome assembly GCA_033762055.1 of Saprospiraceae bacterium. Classification (GTDB taxonomy): domain Bacteria; phylum Bacteroidota; class Bacteroidia; order Chitinophagales; family Saprospiraceae; genus M3007. The sequence goes on along the minus strand of JANRLZ010000116.1, from coordinate 457 downwards.
ATAAACCTTGATTGGCTCAAAAATCTGCGCTGACCAACCTCGGCAAATTAACTCATACAACTACTAAGAAAAATATGTGCGAGGTTTGCGCCAAAATCAGTGCCACAAAATTACGGCGCTACAATTTTAACAACAATCTAAAAAACACATGACTTCTGTAGCAGTTTATTGCGGCGCCAACAAAGGTAATCAACCCTGGTTTGAAGCAGCAGCAGCAGAATTGGGGCAAACGCTTGCACAAAAAGGCGCACGTGTCGTTTTTGGCGGCGGAAGCGTTGGCCTCATGGGTATTCTTGCCGATGCCACATTAGCAGCGGGCGGGGCAATTACAGGTATTATCACCCATCAACTTTATCACCTCGAACTCGGGCACCCCGGCGTAAAAGATATGGTCGTGGTCGAAACCATGTCGGAGCGTCGCGACCTGTTGATCAAAGGCACCGACGGTGTCATCACC
>JANRLZ010000115.1:0-10488 GCA_033762055.1 Saprospiraceae bacterium | reverse complement strand
ACAACGTACAGGATTTGCGTTTACAAGACCAGTACACCGGCACCGCCATGTTGCTGGAGTCGGACAAAATCAAACAGGAATTATTCTCCCGCGAACATGATATGTGGTCGTGGTAGATAAATAATGGCTTTTTCACAGGTCGCACGGACTATACTTCGTCGGGACGAGCGGCACTTATGCCGCCAATATGAACAAAGGGGTATTTTTTTTCTGCTTTAAGCATGCAATAGCGGCATAAATGCTCCTGATCCTGACGGACTAAAGTCCGTGCTACCTGTAGTGGGGCATTTATGCTGCTGATCCCGGCTGACGGAAGCCCGTTTTACATTTTCTTCTCCTCACGAGACAATAACCACCCGCGGATCCAGCCAGGCGTAGAGCAAGTCGGAAAGCAGATTAATCAAGACGAACACCGTTGCGGTAAACAAAACGCAACCCAGCACAACAGGAATGTCGAAATTGAGCAGGGCGGTGATGGTCAGACTGCCGACGCCTTTGAAGTTGAACACGTTTTCGATAAAAAAAGCCCCGGTCAACAGGGCGGCAAACCAGCCCGAAATTGCCGAGACCAGGGGATTCAGGGCATTGCGCAAGGCGTGTTTCACGACCACCACTTTCCTTGAAAGACCTTTCGCCGTAGCAGTGCGCACGTAATCCTGCGACAAAACATCCAACATGGCGCTGCGCGTCAGTTGTGTGATGAGTGCTACCGGTCGCAGACCCAGGGCCAGCGTGGGCAATACCAGGTTTTTCCAGCGTAATTCCCAATCGCCAAAATCGTCGAGTACATACAGGCTGCCCTGAATTTCCAGGCCCGTCCAGTCGCTCCAGAAATAACCCAGCCAAAGTGCCAGCAACATGGCAGCCACATAAGAAGGCGTCGAATATCCCAGCACGGAGACAACCGAAATCAGGTAATCCAGCCGGGACTTTGGTTGCAGGGCGGAAAAAATGCCAAAGATCAAACCCAACAGGGTTGCCAGCAACATGGCACTGCAGGCCAGGAGGGCCGTGCCGGGGATTGCTTCGGCAAGCATTTCGGCAACCGGGCGACCACTTTGATAGGATTCGCGCAGATACGGCGCTTTTAATGCCAAAATCCGGGTGTTGCTCAGTGCAATAGCCGCAAAGGGGTGGTACTTACGCCGGTTTTCAGGAGTGTCTTCGCCGTAGAATACAGGCGCCAGATCGGCGAGGTAACGTCCTAATTGAACATACAACGGCTGATCGAGTCCCAATTCAGCTGTTTTCGCTTTTACCGTACTTACATCGCTTCTCTGCCCGAAGGTTAGCTGCGCCGGATCGACAGGCGCCAAAAAGATGATACCGGTGATGGTGACTACAACGAGCACCAGTACCAGTAATCCGTAAGCCAGACGACGAAGCAGGTACGACATATAACAATTCAGGCGCGTGTTGTCTTATGATAAACACTCCAAACCACACTGCTTAACAGCAATCCCAAAAATGCGCCGCCCAGCACGTCGGCCAGAAAATGCTGGACGAGAAAAATACGAGAAATGCCAACAAAAATGGCCATAATGGCCAGCAAAAGTCCCCATTGTTTTCTATGAGACGGTAACATCAGGGCCAGCAAGCCGTACAAGGCAAAGGCGGCCATGCTGTGTCCGGAGGGGAAACTGGTTTGTCCACGATTCAGTTCGACATTCGGTACGAGAACAAGTTGATCGTTGTCTGGCCGGTTTTTTTCAAAGTAGGTAACAGGCCGATCAATTCCGATTTTGTCTTTGGCCCAATAGGAAATCGGCATGGTCAATATGCCGGTTATGGCGATAAGAACGGCAAAAGGCGGGCGTCTAAAGAGCAACGCGGCGCCAAAAAAAACAAAAGCCCAGGCTTCTCCACATAGCGTCAGGGCATGAAACAGGGAATTGTAGGGCTCGCGCCGGTATTCGTTAAAAAACAGGATTTCATGGCCGTAAGGAACAACGCTAATCAAAATTCCACTTACTCCGAAGAAGATGAGCGTCGGAATCAAAAACCAGTTGTTCTTCCAGAGTTGTTTCATGCGGCGTTGGCGGCGGTTTTTTGTTTGCGCATATTTCTAAACCGGAAAATAAAACGTTCCAGACTTTCCGTGCTGAACAGTTGTGAATCATTCATTGCTTTTCGCGTGACGTAAATGCTAAAAACGGAGAGAATGATGCACGGTGTCATGGCAGCCCAAAACGGGGTCATGAGGTACGATTCGGCCAGTTTGCGGCATAAAATGGCCAAAAAAACAAAGGTGACAAAAAAGATGATGGAAACCAGGATGGGGTAACCGAACCCGCCTTTACGAATAATAGCCCCTAATGGGGCACCGATAAACAAAAACACAAAGCAAATGATGGCGAAACTGTATTTATTGTACAATTCGTACCCGGTTTTCACCCAGTCGAGCCGCCTTGCTTCTACCTGACTTTTTCGGGTTTCAACAATACTGCGATTGAGGCCGTGTTTGGTTCGGGCTTCCTTGAGGAGCGAACTACGGTCACGAATCCGGAAAGTTTCGATCAAATGGGCGTATTGGCTGAGCGGTTTGTCTATTTCCTGTACGGGTAGAAACACCCCGGCGGGTAATGCGCCGGCAGGTTTGGCTGCCGGGCCGGTGAGTGGTTTTTTTCCCGTTTCATTCTCCTTCGGCGGTGGCGGAATAGGCTGACGTTTGAGGTTCAGCACCATATCATTGACCACCAACTGACGGGTTTCATTGATCTTTACCTGAAGGGAATCCACATTTTGGCGCAATTGGCGCATGCTCAAGGCAGTGCGCTGCTGGCTGAACCGGCCTTCGTCGGTGCGCACCATTTCGAATTCCTTCATGTCCCATACTTTCGACCAGGATTTAAAATTGGTTCGGATAAAGGGGAATTTTCGATTGGTGTTGCCACCCGGCCCTTGTGTACCTGGTTCCTGGTATTGTGTGCCGTTAAAAAGGTTCATCACGAAGAACCTTTTATCGGTAGTAGTGTACATCTGGCCGCTGTCGGCCAGAATCTGATTAAACTTGACCTGCCCGATATTGGTCTGGTCTTCAATCATTACGTCGCCGATGGTTTCGCCGTCGGGCGCTTTTTCGCCGAGTCGAATGACAAACTGCCGGAAATCTTCATTAAACACGCCTTTTTCCATAGTAAGCGTGGGTTTTTGTTTCCGGATGTCGTACAAACGGCTCCTGAATTTTAAAGTGGCAATCGGTATCAAAAAGTCGGAGCAGACATAGGAAAACACGGCAATAGAAGCGGCGACAAAAATCAGGGCACGCATGATGCGAATGAGCGGAATACCGGCGCTCTTCATGCTCGACAGTTCATAACGTTCGGCCAGATTTCCCATCACCATCACCGATGCAATTAGTACGGCAATCGGCAAGGCCATTGGAAAAACCGATACCGACATATAACCGACCAATTCTAACAAAATAAAAATATTGATGCCTTTGCCTGCTATTTCATCAATGTACAACCACATGATCTGAATGACCAGGACAAACACCGCAATAAAAAAGGCTACGGCAAACGGGCCGAGCGAGCTGCTTAGAAGGAGTTTGTCTATCTTTTTCATCCACTTAAAAATCAAATTTTGCTTCAAACGCTTTGAGTTGGGCGATCGTTGCTACGGGGTCTTTGGCAGCGAAAACGCTGTTGCCGGCTACCAGTACATCGGCGCCGGCCTGGAGCAGGCTTTCGGCGTTGTGCAACCCTACGCCGCCGTCAATTTCGATCAGGGTGGGCGCATTGGCAGAGATAATCATTTCCTTGAGTTTGCGGGTTTTGGGCAAACTTTGATAAATAAACTTTTGTCCGCCAAAACCGGGGTTTACCGACATTAAACAAACCAGGTCAATATCTTCGATCAAATCTTCCAGTACAGCCACGGGCGTATGCGGGTTGAGCGCTACGCCCGCCTTTGCGCCGGTTTCCTTGATCTGGTGAATGGTGCGATGCAGGTGCGGACAAGCTTCGTAGTGAACCGTAATGACATCGGCGCCGGCTTTTCGGAATGCTTCAATGTATTTTTCCGGTTCCACAATCATGAGATGCACATCCAGCGGCTTTTTGGCCAATTTGCCGATTGCTTCGACGATAAACATGCCAAAAGTGATGTTGGGTACAAAACGACCGTCCATTACATCCAGATGAAACCAGTCGGCTTCCGAGCCGTTCACCATTTCAATTTCAGCGGAAAGCCGCGAAAAATCGGCAGCCAGCACCGAGGGTGCAATCAGGTGTTTTTTCATAGTTATGCCAGGATTTTTTGTGATTTGTAAAGGGTGGTTTGGCTATGTTTGTTAAAATTTGGATTCGGCTTTTTTACCGTCCGCCGTCCGCCGTCCACCGTCCACCGTCCACCGTCCGCCGTCCACCGTCCACCGTCCACCGTCCGCCGTCCACCCGTCCACCGTCCACCGTCCACCGTCCACCGTCCACCGTTTATCTCACCGTCACCACCTGATCCGGGCGCAGCAAAGGTAGTCTTTTGAGCCGGAGGAAAAGCTGGACGGTAGCGAGTACATCTTTTTCGCAATAAGCAGCGATGCGGTCGAGGTCACGTTCTTCCCAGTAAACTTGTCCGACATCGGCGCCGCTGATGTCGTCTTTGGGAGAAGGGATGTCGAACACGGCGCAAAGCAGCCGGAGTGAGGTGTAATTTTTTATATCGCCAAAACGCCACATTTCGAGTGTGTCAAGCAGGTGTTTGGTTTCCCAGGGCTTTTTTCCGGCAATATCCAGCAGTTTGGGAAGCGGCAGTTGGTTGATTAATGAGCGCCGACAGATGTAGGGTACATCAAATTCTTTGATATTGTGCCCGCAAATGGCAAATTTGTCGGGATTATTGAAATGTTTGCCCAACAAGCCGGCAAAGTCTTCCAGTACGCCGGCTTCGAGGTGATTGGAAAAGGACTTGAGGCGGAGTATCGGATCGGCGTTTTCAGGCTGACGGGTAAGGAAGCCAACCGAGATGCAAATGATTTTCCCGAATTCGGAATATATGCCGGCGCGGGTTTTGAACAGATCTTCCAGTTCGTCCTGCTCGATTTCATCTTCAGGGCGTTTTAGCAGGGAGCGGCATTTGATTCGCCATAGTTCCTGCATTTCATCACTCAGGTCGTCAAGGTCCTGAACACTCGGAGCGGTTTCAATATCAAGGAAGAGCGTATTGTAAAGGTCGTAAGCGTCAAAAGCGGACATGGGAGGAAAAAATTTGACCCGGAAAAACCCGGTGGCCCAAAGGTAGGGTATCCCCCGAATTTGCTGAAATGCCGTTTATCGGGGTGAAATATTTTTTTAACAGTTTTTTGATTTTTTGCTGCTGTAAATCAACTACTTAGAAAGTTGGAGAAAAAAAAATCGCTGAAACCCGCCAAAATATCGGGCAATAAAGCGGGCAGGGTTTCGGTTTATAGTGCATCTTTTTCAATTGCAAGCCGATTCAAAACGGCATCACTTCAACCAACTTTACATCTCACTTCAGAAAGGGAGCCTATGACTCGATGCTAACACCACTCATTCATTCGTAAACCTTTCACTTTTTTCAAAAAATTATGAGCACACCAAGCAATTTCAATCAGCCCGCAAACTATGGCGCACCCGAAGGAGGCAACAACCAAAAACGCGTTACTACCATCATGGGTGTGGCTATCGCGGCGCTCCTTGGCCTTTGCGTATTCCTCCTGGTCAGCAAAATCAACACCGGCAAACAACTTGATGCCACGACGATGGAACTGACCCAGCAAAAAGAAGCCTTCACCGAACTGGATGCCAAATACAACGAGGCGGTTACCCAACTTGAGCAACAAAAAGGCATCAATGCCGAACTGGATGCCAAAATCAACCAACAACTGGCCGAACTGGAGTCCAACAAAAACCAGATTGCCGGCCTGATTCGCAGCAACAAAGACTATAAAGGGGCTCTGGCCAATCTCGAACGGCAGAAAAATCAGTACCTCGCTGAAATTGACGACCTGAAAAAGCAAGTGGGTATCCTGACCGAAAACAATACCCAACTGACGTCGCAAAACCAGCAACTGACTACCTCGCTGAACGAAACGCAGACCAAATTGCAGGAAGAAGGCACCGCCAAAGCGGCTTTGATTTCTGAAAAAACAGCCCTCGAAAGCGAGCGCAACCAACTGAGCAAAAAAGTGGATGTCGCTTCGGCTATCCGCGTGAAAAATGTGGAAGTGAAAGCCAAAGACGTACGCAGCAATGGTAAAGAACGTACCAAGAGCAAGGCCAAAAAAGTGGACAAACTCAGCATCTGCTTTATGACCGAAGCCAACGAGGTGACGCCTGCAGGCGAAGAAACGTTCTACATTCGCATCGTTGACCCGACCGGCGCGCCGCTGGCCATCGAAAGCCTGGGTTCAGGCGTAGGCCAGAACAAACGCGACGAAAGCGAGTTCCGCTACACGACTACGGCAACCTGCAACTACAGCAACGGCGAAACGCAGGTTTGCGGCGCCTGGCAGCCTGGTCAAAATTTCGTAAAAGGCAAATACCAGGTTGAAATTTTCAACAAAGGTTATCTGGTAGGTACGGGCAATTTCAATCTGAAATAATTAGCCAAACCGAGCATTTAGCATAACCATTGAGCGGCGGTGCGACTTTCGTGCCGCCGCTTTTTATTTGCCGCCAAACAAACATTCTGCCTGCCGCATGAGCAGATCAACGTACTGTACATCGTAGTCTTCGTACCCGTTACTCCAGGCGATGCGCAGTTTGTCGAGTTCGCTGCGCCGCATTTTACGCAGGGTTTCAGGGAGTAATGCATATTGGGCGCGATAAATGGTGGCCCCGCTTTCAGGCTGATAGAAACCATCGTCGGCTACGGCGTTTTGCAGGGTTATGGTGGCGCCGTCCATGAATTTTACCTGGGCAATGCTGTTTTTATCCAACCTCCCAAATGCCTTGCGCGCATTCGGATCGTTGATGGTAAAAGTGAGCAAAAGGGTAGCGCGCGATCCGGCACTGGCCAAAGCCGCTTCACAAATAACATGCGTTTTTCCCTGCAAATAGTTTTTCAAGGCTGGATTGGTGTAGCGGAACAGCTCAACACGGGTCAATTCTCTCGATACCTCGCCTGAAAATTCATCACGGCTACTGGCTGCTATGAGACAGGGGGGCGCAGGCGGATTGATCATTACATCATTTGCGGGATCATATTTTCGAATGGCGGGCGCCGGAATTTCGCGTTCCTTTTTGCCAGATTTGGGCTTCTTTTCAGGCGGAGATGCAGCGTTCAGGCTTTCATTGCCGGTTTCGACAGGTGCTGCCGTAGACGCAATCGGGAAGGTATCGTCGTGCATCTGGCGGGTTTGTTTCCAGGCTTTTGGGAGGTTTTTTCGAATTGTAACACTGTCCATTTCTGTAAAACCGTTCAGAAATTGTACAATTTTGCCCGATTTCTCGCGAGATTGCGCGGTTTTTTTGAATAAATCGCGGGCTGCTTTACTTTTTTTCGTCAGTGAATCGAGTTGCATTTTTGTACTGCTCGAATCCTGTTTGGCAAGATCAAGCGCCGAACTCGCCAATGCGTGTTCAAATTCGGCGTTACGCTCGCGTACAAGCCACTCATTTTCCAGTACCTGCGCATGGTTGAATAACTGCGAAGCAAGGCTTTGCAGGGCAATTTGATCCAGGCTGTCCAACGGAGGCAGCGAAGGGGGCGGAGTGATCTGCGCCCCGATTTTTAGTTGAAAAATGCAAAGAAAGAGCAGAAGTAATCGGCTTATACTGTTGTTAGAGCGCATTTTTGTCTATTTTTGGGCAAAAGTAAGCGGGCTTTCCGGTTTTTCGCCCCTGCATTTTTTTCAACTCAATTGTTTATGAAAATCATTTTCAACGCATTTACATTTGTTGCGATAACCCTTCTGGTCGCCTGCGACTCAGAAACCAAAGGCCCCTCTACCCAAATGATGGATTTTAAACAAATCCCGGTAACCTATCCGGCTACCCGAAAAGACAGTTCCGTAGCTGATAATTATCATGGAACTACCATCAGCGATGCCTATCGCTGGCTTGAAGACGATCAAAGCGCTGAAACCAAAGAATGGGTGACGCGCCAGAACATCGTAACCAATGGCTACCTCAGCCAAATTCCTTTCCGTGACAAGGTAAAAGCCCGTCTCGAACAAATTTTTAACTACGAAAAGTACGGCGCCCCTTTTAAGGAAGGCGGCAAATACTACTTTTTCAAAAACGACGGACTGCAAAATCAGAGCGTACTCTATGTACAGGACAATCTTAACAGTCAGGCAGAAACCGTACTGGATCCCAACAAATTCAGCGATGACGGCACTACCTCGCTCGGCGAACTGGATTTTTCCAAAGACGGTCGCTACTTAGCTTATTCTACTTCGGTAGGGGGCTCCGACTGGCGGACGATCGTTGTTAAAGACCTTCAGAGCGGGCAAATGCTTTCCGATGAGGTGAAATGGGTGAAGTTTTCCGGAATTGCCTGGAAAGACAACGGGTTTTATTACACCCGTTTTCCTGAACCTAAAAAAGGCGATGAGTTAAAAGCGGCCAACAAATTTGGCGCAGTGTATTATCATACGCTCGGCAAACCGCAGTCGGAAGATCAATTGGTTTATGCCGACAAGGCGCATCCCGATCGTTCATTCGGCGGCAGCACCACCGATGATGAGCGTTTTCTTTGCGTGTCGGGTTGGGAAAGCACCAGCGGCAACGCCTTGTTTGTCAAGGATTTGAGCCTGAAATCAGACAATTTTGTACCCATTGTCTCTACTTTTGAAAAGGACTTTGCCGTGATTGACAACATTGGCGACAAACTGCTGATTCTGACCAATCACAATGCGCCCAATCAGCGCCTGATCTTAGTGGGACTTGATAAACCGGAAGAGGCCAATTGGCAAACCCTGATTGCAGAAGATCCCTCGGATGTTTTGCAAGGCGCAGCTATTTGCGGAGGGAAAATAGTTTGCTCTTACCTGCACAACGCTTCAAGCAGCCTGCGGGTATTCGATCTGGCAGGCAAGCCGATTCAGGAGGTCAAACTGCCGGAAATTGGAACAGTGGGAGCGGTTAGCGGGAAACCCTCTGAAACGCAGGCTTTTTTCTCATTTACTTCATTCCTGCGCCCCAATACCATTTACAGTCTCGATATGAATACCTTGCAAACCAATGTATTCAAAGCACCCAAACTTGATTTCAATCCTGATTTATTTACTACCGAGCAGGTTTGGTACAACAGCAAAGACGGCACCAGAGTGCCTATGTTTATCACCCGCAAGAAAAACATTGCGTTTGACGGCCAAAATCCTACGTTGCTCTACGGTTATGGCGGCTTTAATATCAGCCTGACTCCCACTTTTAGCCCTTCAAGGGCTGCACTGCTCGAAAACAACGGAATTTACGCGGTGGCCAATATTCGCGGCGGTGGCGAGTTTGGAGAGAAATGGCACAAAGCCGGCACCAAATGCCAAAAGCAGAATGTGTTCGACGACTTTATTGCGGCTGCCGAATACCTGGTAGAGAAAAAATATACCTCCCCGCCTCGCCTGGCAATTCAGGGCGGTTCGAACGGCGGTCTGCTGGTGGGCGCCTGCATGACCCAGCGCCCCGATTTATTTGGCGTATGTTTCCCTGCAGTTGGCGTACTCGATATGCTTCGTTATCACCAGTTTACCATTGGCTATGCCTGGGCAACTGACTACGGCCGTTCCGACAATCCGGAAGAATACCAATGCCTGATCAAGTACTCCCCCTTGCACAATGTGAAAAAAACGGCTTATCCGGCTACGATGATAACCACCGCAGATCATGACGACCGCGTGGTGCCGGCACACTCCTTCAAGTTTGCGGCGGCCTTGCAGGAGCATCAACAGGGCGCCAACCCCGCGCTGATACGTATCGAAACCAGTGCCGGACACGGGGCGGGTAAACCTACTTCCAAACTCATAGAAGAATCAGCCGATATCCTCTCTTTCATGTTCTATAACATGAAAATGCAGGTCATATACGGCGACCTGAAAGGGTAGTGCAGACAGGCGATGGGGTTTATAGTCAGTTGATAATGGTTTATGAAGGTTTATCGGGTTGATATAATTGATTGTCAAAATGTTATCCCCGGCCTTTTCATAACCACTTTGCGTCGACTATAAACAGGTTACGGGATAAACAGTTTTTTTGAGTTACACTTTAGATTTGTTCGACAATCGGAGAAAACTCAAAAAACCTGTTTATCCTGTACATCCTGTCTCAATCTTACTTTTTGAGGCGAGAGCAGCGAGGATAAACTCAAATGGACCTGTTTATCCTGTACATCCTGTCTCATTCTTACTTTTTGAGGCGAGAGCAGTGGGGATAAACTCCAAAAACCTGTTTATCCTGTACATCCTGTCTCAATCTTACTTTTTGAGGCGAGAACAGCGAGGATAAACTCAAAAAACCTGTTTATCCTGTACATCCTGTCTCCATCATACTTTTTGAGGCGAGAACAGCGAGGATAAACTCAAAAAAC
>JANRLZ010000114.1:0-3297 GCA_033762055.1 Saprospiraceae bacterium | reverse complement strand
CCGCCAGTTGTACCCGCTCGTCAGGTTGATGAAAATACCGAATTTGGACTCAAATTGAAAAAGAGCCCGCACCGGTATGACAACAGATTTTTGCCCCAACGCGCCGACAGTAACAGGCGCGTAGTCGCTCAATGGAAAACTGCTGCCCATGCCCACAATGCCGTTAAAATACCCCGCATCGCCAAGCGCAACCCGCAAAGGGCGGTATTTGAGGTACAATCCGCCGTCTTGCAATCCGCTGTTTTGATTGGTGTACACGTATGGCACGGACACGACCACATCCAGCCGGTCTGTTACCCCGTATTCTGCAAAAAAACTGATAAGGTTGCCTCGGTAAGGCAAGTCAAATACGCTGCCGTTTGCTCCGCTGAATTGTTCGGCTTGCATCCCCGAGTAGGAAATCGCCACATCCAGGCGTTTAGCGCCTTTCATATAGCCGTCCAGCGGCCCTTGCGCCCGGGCGAGCGAAAAGCAAACAACAAAATTTAGGAGGAGGGCGGTAAGCATCGTATTCGTCATTTTCTTGGAAACCGGAATTTTCTAATGCTTGTGTCCGGCATGGTCGTCGAACGGGTCTTGATAGACTTCCTCTTTCAACCACTTCACATCGCGGGTTTTTAGTGCCTTGCGAATGTGGCCCCACTCATGGTTTTTTGGTCCGGCGGCAAGGTATTTCAAAGCGCCGTCCTCGTCGGCCAGCAGCCGTTCGAGCATTTTCTGCTCGCTCAGCTGTTCGATAGCGAGTTCGGCTGCTTTGTTCAGGCTTTTGTAGGCTTTGCCGTGCTTCTTTTGGGTTTCGTAGGCGACAGCTTTGTCGTAGTGAAAAAACCAGTCGGTTGCATCTCCGGAGGCAGGAGCGGGCGCCTTACTTGTGGTGCAATTCGCACTAAAAGCCAGCAAAATCAGCAGCAAAAGAGCATTTTTCATAAAAACTTCCTTTAAATGGGTGGCGCGAAAATCTTTCCGCGCCACCGGACATAAACAAAAACTACTAACCTCAAAACCTGCTTTTATCTTTAAAAAGCCGGACGGAAGGTGTGGAACTCCCGACCCGGCCAAGTGCCCTGTAAGCGACTTGTTTTCTCTTTGACAGCGCCCTGTTGAAGCGGTTTTATCGAACAATGACTTTCCTGACAGCAATGACGTTCTCATCTGTCTGGACTTTCAGGATATAAACGCCTTTTGGAAACAAGGACAAGAGGGGCAACTGTTCGTTCAATATGGTCACATCGTGCAAATGGACGGGGCACAAGGGGCTTGCCCCGCGCGCGTCCACCATTGAAATCGAAACATCTGTGGGGTGTTCAAAGTCGGCTTGTATGCTCAACATATCGGTGACCGGGTTCGGCCAAACATTTACTGCTACCTCATCAGGTGCAGGAATGGGCGTACTTGTCGTGATGAAGGCAGGACTAAACCCCGTCTGCATCACTTCTTTATTCGTTTCGTTCTGGACAAAAGTCACTACTTCCAATTGTGCCCAATCGGGCGTTGGGTCTCCGCCGTAAATCTCCCAGCGCGCTTCGATGACGACCGAATCCCCCACAGCCCAATCTGTCGGGAGAGGTATGCCGGTCGGTTCCGGCAACAGTTTCCGCATCACGTTCTGAAAATGATTTTCGCCGTTGTACGAAGTAAAGCCCGTGATGTCCTTCTCCGTCACGGCAATCTTTGCCCTCAACTGGGTCATCCCTGAAATGGCTTGTGACGCCACAATCGCCGTGCGTGTAAAAATGGTGTCGTATGCGGCAGAAAAGGTGTGAGAAACCGAAATGGCAAACGGCGCCGGAATTGCATATCGGGCATCAATGATTGCCTGGTTAAAACCGAACACAGGCCCGCTCCATGTATTGCCGTCCATGTGGCCATAAGGTGCGGACGAGTTGGAATAATAGATGCTCGCATCGTCCACATCCGCAGGATTATAGTCGTACAATTTGGGCGTACCGAACGGTATGTCGGTTTGGTACTTGATGGAGACGATTTTCTGAGCGTTGGCGTCGAGCAATTGATTCAAACCGGGATTATAATCGGCACACGGCGGGCAGTTTTCTCCTGTAAATTCCTCGAACAGCATCAACCGTTGCGATTGAGGGTACGAAACAAAAGAAAAAAATAAACCGGCGAACAGTAGAATTGACCTTCTCATGCTGAGTGTTTTTTTGTCGCGAGAACCAATCCCGTTGATTCCCAAGATGGTGAAAAGCCGGGCGGAAGGTGTGGAACTCCCGACCCGGCTGCGCACCCTGTATGAAGCCTCTCAACTATTTATTTCACAAAGTCAATCTCCACCTCCACGCTGTCCACCGTATTGCCGATGCGCAAAGTGTTGCCTTCGAGGTGGTGAATCGTCCACACGTTCCCGGACAACGAGAGTTTCATATTGGCCTCATCCGCTGCCCATGTGCCCGAAGTGGGATGTGTGAAGGGCGTGATGTTGGTGGTGATTTCGTAGTTGCCGCCCGTTTGCAGGTGCAGAAACATCGTCGTCGAAGTCGGAGCTGCCACGCCGTCAACTTTGATTTCGGTGGAGTTCCACTCGGCGGTCAGTTTTTCAGTGAAGGTTGGGTCGTCATTTTTACAGGAGTAAAAAGCCCCGCCGAACAGGAACAAAGCGGCGAAGAATAAGGGCATGATTTGCTTCATGTTTGTAAAATTTTATGTTTGAATGAGTGAATTGGCGTGTCACTGGATTTCATAATTGAGCATCATCCCCCCATCTTCGTGTTCGAGGTTGTGGCAGTGAAAAACGAATTTGCCTTTGAGGTCGGGGAAACGGACGATGATGCGCACCTTTTCGCCGGGAAAAGCCAATACAGTATCCTTCCAGCCGCGTTCCCAGGGTTCAATGGCGCCGCGACCGCCTGTTCGGGAAAGCACCTGGAACTGCCCGGCGTGCAGGTGCATCGGGTGCGTCTCCGTCCCGGCTGAATTGTCGAATTCCCAGATTTCGACCGTTCCGGCTTTTACCACTTCGTCGCGGCGGTCAGGGTCGAACGTTTTGCCGTCTATTGGGTGCATCACCATCTCGCCCATATTGCCGCCGTGCTGCATCATGTGCCCGATATTGAACGAGCGCGTGGCGACCGACTGCAACTCCGGTATTTTTTCAACCGGCATCAGCGCGTCAGGCATGGATGTATTGTCGGATTCTTGCCGCGCCACCTTCAATTTCAGGATGTAAAACGCTTGCTGCCCCTGTGTCTCCGTCCCGGCAAAGGCGTTGCTTTGCAAATACAATTCCGAGCCGATGGCCTGACCGTCGAAATCGAACAGAATATCTGCCCGCTCGCCGGG
>JANRLZ010000113.1:0-7036 GCA_033762055.1 Saprospiraceae bacterium | reverse complement strand
GGTAAAATCACCGCCGTGTTTTTCTACTTCCTTTCGTAGCAGTGCGAGCCGCTCCGATGCCTGCGCAGGCGTATAACGGCGGTACAGCGCCAGCGTGACATCCATAGCGATCAGCGGTTTTTCGCGCAAAGCCAGCATTTTTCGTTGCACGGAATCAAATGCCGGGTAGTCGTGGCAAATGCCACATCGAAATCCCTCGGCTTCGGGGTAACCCAGGGTGCTGTCTTCCCGGAGTCCGGCGGCTTCCCACATTTGCCAGGTGCGGGGCACAGAAAAGCGCAGATAATGTTGCCGGCCACCAACAACGGGAAGCGGCGATACCTCACGGAGCGATGCCAGTTCGCGTTGAAAAACCGGTGGTTGATCGAGCGATTCATACCCGGCATGAAACCCGATCTGGTGGCCGCGTCCGGCGATTCTTTGCATCAATTGCCCGACAAACGGGTGCTTCAACGGATACCAACAGTCGCTGCTGCGCGGACGTTCGCCCATAAAATTAAACTGCGCCCGGATGTTGTGACGTTCAAAAAAATCCATCCATTCATCAAACACATCGTAGGGATCCTTCTTTTCAGCAAACATCTTCCGAAGGAAATAAGCGGCTTCGCGCGGGTTGCGGCGCTTCAAAAGCGCGCCTGCCAGCGTTTTTAAACGATCGCCTGCCGACCACCACAAAAGCGGGTGATCCACGTCGCAACTGAATGTAACCTGAAACGCGCGCTTTTTTCGCTCAGCGCGCAGACCAAGCCGGAGCAGTTGTTCCCATACAATATCGGCACACTCGTTCACCACGGGGCGATGCAAAAAGTCGTGCTGCCAGGCCAGCGATTGTTCTGCCGGAAAACGCCCGTGTTCATCACGACGATCGAACGGCACTTCCTCTGTGCGGGCAAGCATAAAAAACGCAAAGGCAAAAGGGTCGAAGTGGGCGAAGGGCGGGCCGGACAGGAATATTTCCGCCAGATCAGCACCGGTTTCTCCAAATCCATCGGCGATGCGCCATTCGGCGCCGTCGGGCAGGAGCAGGACATGCTGCCTGCCCTCGACCCATTCCACGACAAAATCCAGTCCCAGCATTTCGCGTAGCAATACCTGAAAAGCGTACTGCTTTTCCGGCTCCCAATCCGGCGAAGTGCGTATTTTCAGCATTGTTCCAGGACTTTTTGTGCGACCGTTTCACCCACTGCCAGCGACGCCGTGGCCGCCGGGCTGGGGGCATTGCAGACATTAATAATACGCGGGCTGCTCAGGATCAGAAAATCGTCGAGCAAATTGCCGGCGCGGTCGCAGGCCATGGCGCGAACTCCCGAGCGGCCCGGTTCGAGATCATCGGGCTGGATGGCGGGGATGAGGCGGCGCAGTGCGCGTACAAAATGACGTTTGGAATAACTGCGTTGCATTTCGGCCCAGCCGTCGCGCCAGTATTTGCGAGCAATTTTCCGAAATCCGGGGAATGCCAGCGTTTCACCCAATTCCTGCCAGTCGAAATCGCGGCGGGAATACCCTTCGCGCCGGAAAGCCAATACCGCATTTGGTCCCGCTTCGATGCCGCCGCCGATCATGCGGGTAAAATGAACGCCAAGAAACGGGAAATTCGGGTTGGGAACCGGGTAAATCAGGTTGCGTACCAGGTGTTGGGCCTCCGGCTTCAAGTCGTAATATTCCCCGCGAAAAGGGAGTATCTGTACCCCGGGATCCTGCCCGCTCATCGCGGCAACCCGATCGGAATACAGTCCGGAGCAGTTGACAAAAATCCGTGTTTCCCAGCTTTGGGCGGCCTCCACGTACACGGCGTCGGACGCAGGCCGTACGGCGTGTACGCGTTGTTGGAGAGCGATGGTACCGCCCCGCTTTTGAAATAGTTCGGCGTATTTACGCGCAACCTCGCCATAATCCACAATGCCGGCCTGCGGCACCCAAACGGCTTCCAATGCCTGCACATGCGGTTCGATCTCGCGGGCCGCCCCGGCGCTGATTTTGCGGATGCCCTGCAACCCGTTTTCCAGGCCGCGGGACAGAATGGCGTCGAGACGCGTGCGTTCGGACTCCTCCACAGCGATGATGATTTTGCCGCAGATGTCGTGCGGTACCTCGTTTTCGCGACAGAATTGCAACATAAGGTCGTAGCCGCGCTTGCAATTGAGCGCCCGCAAACTGCCGGGACGGTAATAGATGCCGCTATGAATGACCCCGCTGTTGCGACTGCTCTGGTGGGCAGCCACGCGATTTTCCTTGTCGAGCACGGCGATACGCAAATCGGGGCGCATGCCCTGCAATTGCAACGCCGTGGCAAGTCCGACAATGCCGCCCCCGGAGATAAGAACATCGTAACGCATGGCGCGAAGGTATGACAGCTACTTATTTAACCAATGTTATGTTAACCGTTCTCGTTTTGACAGCGGGCTGGCTACTTTTGCCGCGTTTTTGCGGCACAAATGCTGCCGTTTTTCTATTCGATTCAACATCAACAAGTTTGAAATGAAACGCATACTTCCCTGTTTGTTCCTGCTTTGCTTTTTTGTGCAAAACATCTCCGCGCAAAGCGCCGGAAAAAACTATGAATTCCGCAACGGCGCCTGGTACAATGGCAGCGACTTCCAAAAAGCAACCTGGTACACTTCCAATGGCGTATTGAGCAAAAAAGTGCCCGGAAAAATTGATTCAGTCATTGATCTGGAAGGCAAGTGGGTGGTACCGCCCTTTGGCGACGCGCATTGCAGCAGTATCTCTGAAAACCCCTCTGCATCGGCAACCCTCACCCAATACACCGGCGAAGGTGTTTTTTACCTCCAGATTGTTGGCAACACGCAGGAAGGCCGCACGGCGACCAGCCCGCTGCTCAACAAAGCCGGCGCCCCCGATGCTTCCTTCTCCAATGGGGTCATTACCTGCACGCTCGGCTATCCCTTCCTCGAATACGAAGGCCCCGCCAATAAAATCCGCAACCCGACACAATGGGGCGAACGCTACGACGAACTCAAAACCAGTCGGATAATGATCGGCAACGGCTACTGGTTTATTGACAACAAGGAGGCCCTCACGGCCAACTGGGACAAGATCAAGATGCAGGCGCCCGGCGTGGTGTTCATTTACCTGCTCGACGTGCAAAACAACGGCGGCAAAGCCGGGAAAGGTTTGTCGGCTGAAGTGGCCAAACTGGTGGTCAAAAAAGCCCATAAATCCGGCCTGCGTGTTTGGGCCAATGTGGAAACTGCCGAAGACCTGCGTCTTGGTCTGAAACTCGGCGTTGACGGTTTCGGCAACCTGCCCGGCCACAATTGGGACGGTATTGGCGCGACTGCAAAATTTGAACTGAACGAAGCAGACCTCAAACTGCTCGTAAAAAAGAAAACACCGGTTGCGCTCCTGCTCTCGCACGCCCAGGCAGCCGGCAACCGCGCCTCGGTACAGGAATTTCACAAAAAGACGCTCAAGCGCCTGCTCGAAAGCGGCGTCAACGTCGTGATGGGTTCCGACGATTCGCAGCGCACCATCCGCGGCGAACTCAACTACTGGTTCAGCCTCGGCGAGCTCGACAATGCCCGCACCCTCAAGGTATTGTGCGAAAACACCCCCCGCGCCGTCTTCCCCAAACGCAAAATCGGTAAAATCGAAGACGGCTACGAAGCCAGCTTCCTCGTCCTCACCGACAACCCCCTCAACAACGTCCTCAAAGCCCGTGTCGCCGCATTTAAGGTCAAGAACGGGGTGTTGATGAAATAGGTAGTAAGTAAGTAGGTAGGTAGTAGGTAGCACGGACTTCAGTCCGTCGGGACCAGCGGCATTTATGCCGCAGATAGTTACCTGATGTGAAAAACCTCGAAAGTCTAATTGCATACATGCCGCATTTGCGTACAAAAAAGGGATGTAACATTTCATTTTTTTTAGCAATTATCTGCGGCATGAATGCCGCATTTGCGCACAAAAAGGGATGTAACATTTCATTTTATGTAGCAATTATCTGTGGCATGAATGCCGCATTTGCGCACAAAAAAGGGATGTAACATTTCATTTTATGTAGCAATTATCTGCGGCATGAATGCCGCTGTTCCCGACGGACTGAAGTCCGTGCTACCGGTTCGTGCTACCGGTTCGTGCTACCGGTTCGTGTTACTGGTTACCAAAAATCTTCGTGTATCCAGGTAAAAGGGTGCTCCCGCCAATGTGCGCAGATGTTGGCCGTCACAACGTTCTGCTTGATATAATCTACTGCAGCCAGCAGGTGACGTTGGTTGCGGATGTAGCGATCATGGTATTCAGGTTGCCAAAATGCGCCGGTTTTCCCCAAAGCAAGATGGGCATTACGCGCACTTGCGCCTTTGATCCTGTTCATTACTTCCGAAAGGCTGACATAGGCGGTCTTGTCGGACTGGATAGAAAAATCCAGTAACACATGCACATGATTAGGCATGATTGTGTATGCCAGCAGCCGATACCATTGGTGGTCGAATCGCCTGAGTTGTTCCGTGATTTTACCAGCAATGATCGGGTTAGCCAAGTGAGTGGCCCCGCACAGGCATTGATCCAGGGAAGCATCCAGTTTTCTGAAATAATCCCTTTGAAGCAGGTACAGCGCTTGTTCGCGGAGCGCTGCATTGGCTTCCAACAGGATGCCTTCTTTTTCAGTTTGATACCAGTCTGACAGCCGATCGAAAAAAGTTCGGGGTAAAGAGCCTTGCAGCCGAAAGGTGACAAAGAAGATACTGCCTTTTGGCTGATAATGCGGCAGAAAACGAGTGTATTCAGGTTTGTTGAACATGAGCAGTTTTCATTTTATTCAAATGTAGGGTTTTTGTGGGGAATTATTGATAAATTATTCCATTATGTAGGTAGCATCACGCTTTAGCGTGACGGGACCAGCGGCATTCATGCCGCACATAGTTACCTAATGTGAAAAACCTCGAAAGTCTAATTGCATTTATGCCGCATTTGCGCACAAAAAAGGGATGTAACTTTTCATTTTTTGTAGCAATTATCTGCGGCATGAATGCCGCATTTGCGCACAAAAAAGGGATATTACATTTATGTAGCAATTATCTGCGGCATGAATGCCGCTGGTCCCGACGGACTGAAGTCCGTGCTACCTGCTACCTATGCCTTTTACTTTTAAAATTGAAAATAAATAAAGGCTTGCACATCGGCAGATTTGATCTGCATGACGAGGGCGGCGATGGCGGTTAGCAGGATGGCCTTGCCAAGCAGAGGGAGTCGGGTGGCGATATGCAGCGCAGCGGTTTCTGTTGATTTGGGTAAAAAATGGAGGGCAAAACCCAGGAGTATCCAGAACAAGACCGCGCCGTAACCGGCGACAAAATCAGGAAAGAATTCGGGGTGGAACGAAAAGGCGATCTGACCAAGCATTTCGCCCACCTTTTCCATGCCTTCGGCGCGGAAAAATATCCAGCAAAAACAGACGAAGTGGAAGGTCCAAATGCCGGCCAGTATCCGCCGGAAGGCGCCGGGACGCCCGGGGAAACGAACGCTCACCCACTTCTCTATGGCCAGGGCCATTCCGTGTAGTCCGCCCCACACGAGAAAACGCGAGGCCGCGCCATGCCACAACCCGCCGAGCAACATGGTGGCAAATAAATTGAAACTGGTGGCCAACGCCTGTGTATCGCGGCGCAGCATGGCCGGCAGGGCAATCACGGCTGCAACCACTGTCCAGCCGCCGAGCCACCACCAGT
Source organism: Saprospiraceae bacterium (assembly GCA_033762055.1). Classification (GTDB taxonomy): domain Bacteria; phylum Bacteroidota; class Bacteroidia; order Chitinophagales; family Saprospiraceae; genus M3007. Next base: position 1,349 of record JANRLZ010000113.1, on the reverse strand, counting down.
TGCCCAGCGTTGCCTTGTAGGCCGCCATGCCCAGCGTAAGGGCAAAAAAACCGCCCGTTACGATCCAGGTACCGGCACTGTCGCCCCGGTTACCGCCCAAAGGAATGTAGAGGTAATCGCGCAACCAGGTGGACAAAGAAATGTGCCAACGTCGCCAAAACTCAGTGACACTCAGCGATTTGTAAGGCGCGTCGAAATTAATCGGAAAATGAAAGCCCATCAGCAGGGCCAGCGCAATGGCCATGTCGGTATAGCCGCTGAAATCGCAATATATCTGCATGGCGTATCCGTAGAGGCCCATCAGATTTTCTACACCCGAGTAAAGCAGCGGCTGGTCGAAAACGCGGTCGACAAAATTGATGCTGATATAATCGGAAATGACCGCTTTTTTGAACAGCCCGCAGCAAAACAGAAAAACGGCACGCCCAAAATCCTCGCGGGAGACATACGGCACGCGGTCTATCTGGGGCAAGAAATCGGCTGCACGCACAATGGGGCCGGCCAGCATTTGCGGGAAAAAAGTGACAAAAAAGGCATAATCGAGCATGTCGTCCAACGCCTTGAGCTGGCCCCGGTACACATCGATGGTATAACTCAGCGACTGAAAGGTAAAAAATGAAATGCCGGCGGGCAGGAAAATATCCAAAGGCGTAAAGGTTCCATTGTTAAGCCCTGTCCACAACTCCAGAAAATAATTGGTGTATTTAAAATACGCCAACATGCCTAGGTTGAGGGCAAGGCTGACCCAAAGCAACCACCTTCGACGGTTTTTATCCGCCGTTTGTTCCATCCAGCGCGCCAAATGAAAGTCGACGACTACGAGGATGACGTGGAGTACCCAGTAATGACCGGCGCATTTGTAATAAAAGTAGAGGGAGAAAAGCGTCACCCACCACAGCCGCAGTGCTTTGTGTTTGCGCGCAAGCAGGTAAATGCCAAAGAAACCCAAGAAAAGAAACAGAAACAAGCCGCTGCTGAACAGGATCGGCGCTTGTTCGTCATAGACCAGCAGGTCCGGGATTTTTGAAAAGTCGAAGGAAAACACGGACAAATGTAGGGCGGAGCGCGGATTACCGGCATGAAATCGTCGTGTGAAATGTGATATTTTATTAAAAAATAATCATTTTCTCAGCAAACCTGTTCATTTTCCGGGCTTTGTGGCCAAAATTACCTATTTTAAACATTTTCCTTAAAATTCTACCGCAATCCGCCCGCCGTATTTTTTTGAAAAAAAATTCACTTTACCTATTGACAAGAGTATAAATAGGCTTATATTTGCATCATCAATCAAAAGAAACAACCAGGGTTGGGCCCAAAACAAAATCCTGGTGGTTTTTTGGGGTTTATTA
>JANRLZ010000112.1:0-1870 GCA_033762055.1 Saprospiraceae bacterium | reverse complement strand
AACCTTGATTCAGGCATTGCGCAGGACCCGCGATTTTCTCAATATTACGCCTCACCCTGGAACCTTAATCCGGCATTGAACGGTGTTTTTAACGGAAAATGGCGTGCAACGGTCAACTACCGCGACCAATGGGGAAGTATTCTTGCCCCGGTTCCGTTTCGTACTTATGCCGCCGCATTCGAACATCGCCTGCAGGTTGGATATGGCGACGATTATGCTTCTTTCGGGATCGGCGCCATGCATGATGAGGCCGGGACGGCGCGTTTTTCGCAGGACAAGGTGCAGCTAGGGGGCGCTTTTTTGAAGCAACTTTCCGGTGGTCGGCGGCAAGCCGATCATTATATTTCAGCCGGTGCGCAGGTAGGCTTTGGGCAAAACTCGATTGACTGGGGCCGTTTATGGTTCAGCCGGCAATTTGATACCGCTTCGGAAACGCCGAATACCAGCCTTTCGAACAACGAACCCAATGCAAACGCCGATTCCAGGGCGTTTCTGGATTTTAATGCAGGCCTGTTATGGTATGTGGTGTTTGAAAATGACGGATTTTTCTATCTCGGCGGCGCCGGTAACCACCTCAACAAACCCAAAATTTCGCTCGCTGCCGATGACAACGAAACACTGTACACCCGCTGGATCGGCCATGCAGGCGGACAATTCCCCTTGAACGAAAATTTTGGATTACTCCCGGGCGTACTGGTGATGAACCAGGGTCCGGCATTTGAAACCGATCTGGGTGTGAACCTGCGGTATTCAAACAACGATTACAATGAACTGGCCCTGCGCGCCGGGGCCTGGGTTCGGGTAGGCAATAAACTGGACCAGGGGTTGCAAGCCGATGCCGTCACCGTGGTAGGTATGCTTGAACTCAATCGCTGGATGCTCGGACTCAGTTACGACATTACCATTTCCCCACTCGTACAAGCCAATAACTCACGAGGCGCATTTGAAGTGTCGTTGACCTATTTCCACCCCGGTGAGAAACGGTCGCGTGTAGTTTGTCCCAATTTTTAACAACAAGTTGCGCTGCCGCAACACACAAATTACAGCCATGAAACAATTTTTGATGCTCCTTTTCCTCTCCCCTGCCCTGTTGTGGGGACAATCCTTCCGCACCGTACCGGCTCAACCCAAAGCCGGCGAAACCGTGCGGCTGGAAATAGACCTTTCTAAAAGCAAATTCCGCAATTTTACCGACATCGAAATGGTTGTGCTGGAATATGCCGGCGCCAAACCTGCGATTGTTGAAGCGACCACCTCCCGCAACGGTGATCAATTTACAGGCATTTTCACCTTAAGCGCCGACGCTAAATCGGCGGTCGCAGGATTAAGAAAGGGAGACGATATGTGGGAAAACAACGGCGGAGAAGGCTTTTTTATCACCATTCATGACGCTGGCGGCAAGCCACTCCCGGAGGGCATGATCGCTGCCGCCATCCTGTATCGCGACTTCGGCGGGTTCATGACTTTAAACCGAACGCCTTCCGTTTCATTTGGTCTGGTAAACCAGGCGATTGCCGCGCAACCCGAACTAAAGCGCAAATACTTTGGCGCGTATGTTTCCAACCTGCTTGTCGTAAAAAAAGGAGAAAAATCAGAAGCCCTGGCCTTGTTGGGCGAAGTGGAAGCAGACGCGGAGGCTACAGAAGATGAGTTGTTGCTCGTTATCCGGTTTTATGAAAGAACAGGCGAACTTGACCGCGCGAAAGGACTGAAAGAAAAACTGCGTACCCGCTTCCCTGCCGGCACACTGGTTAAACAGGAAAAAAGACGGAATATCCAGAATGAACCCGATCTGGCAAAAGCAGAAGAAATGCTGGTCGCTTATGTCAACCAGTTCCCGCCTCAAAACGACGACGAACGGCAATCCATC
>JANRLZ010000111.1:0-3472 GCA_033762055.1 Saprospiraceae bacterium | reverse complement strand
CACAAACAGGTCGCTCATGGGGCGGAACCGCCACTGGAAGCGACTGTTGATGTTGAAATTATCCGCCTGGGTATTGTATTGTAAAAAGGTAGTCCACCAGATGTTTTTGGCAAAAAAAACCTCAACGCGAGGGGTGATGTTCAGGATACTGACATCGCAATAGGGCGCCGGAAAATCCAGCTGATTGAATTGTGCTCTCACGGCTATGTTCATGATCGGCTGAATGCGACAGGTAAATTCGGCGCCGGCGCGCCATTGACGGCCGTTATAAAAAGAGCCGCCGCCGCCCGAAACCCCAAAAAAGACGGGTTTCCGATAATCAGAATTCCACTCCACTCCCACCGAAGTAAAACGGTAGAAGCCGGCAGGCAATGCCGGACATTTTTCCAGGTCTTCCTCATCATCAAATTTGAAAGCAACGGGCACATCCGCCCAGTTGGGACTGAATCCTATATTGAGTTCACTGGTATTTTTGAAATTTATCTGCATGTAGATCTCGTTCGAAGATTCGTTGAATGAACCATTTGGATTGAGCACATTGAACAATTCGCCGCCGAGTTCGATATAATTGAGTTTACTCGTTTGCTTTTTTGGGAAAAATTGATACGCCAGTGCGTTGAACCAGAAATTATAGCCGATCCGCAAACTGGTATCACGAATAATATCATAATTCTCGATGCGCCGTTCAAAACCCAGGTCGGCGGTATAGTTTTCTCCCATGTGGAGGAAGTCGGAAATCCAGGAAAAACCGCGCACACGATACTGAAAACCGCCATTTCCCCACCAGTTATTGGTATTGACCTGGTGCCGGTAGGAGCGATGATGCGTAAGCCAGCCCGACCATTTACCGTCAAGGCCCGTGTAAACCAGTTCAATCCCGGCGTTGCGGCTGAAATTCCTTTTCTGAAGTTCTCCTTCCCGGTTAAACTCTTCCCGGTCAAGAAAGTAACCGGCAACCGTACTGCGCCCGAAAACGCGGCGATTCACAGCCAGTGCTGTGTATTCTCTCGACGGCGTTGTCCCTTGCCGACCGGTGAGCATGGTCATGGCGCCGATTCGGGTGTCGGCATTCACGTTGCCCGTAAGCCGCAGTCCGCCGATAATTGGCAAAGGCGCCCCGTCGGCGTCCAGTCCGATGGTTCGGGAGAAAAAAGGTCGAATAGGAGGGATGCCAAAATTGGCAAACAAGTCGCCGTTTTCGAGAAAAAACGTGCGTTTTTCAGGCAGTTGAATATCAAAACGGGTAAGGTTGACCACTTGTTCGTCAATCTCTACCTGTGAAAAATCAGGATTGGCCGTCACATCCAGATTCAGACCTGACCCAATGCCGATTTTGGCATCCAATCCGATATTGGGTTTGATTTTCAGGGCTTCTCCGGTTTCGAAATTTTGAACGCCGGCCGCCGTAACGTAAGGGATGATGTTATAATTTCCTTTCACCCGGCGCGGTGCGGTATCCCAATGCAGCGATCCGGTCCATCCAACGTCTATGGCATCAAATTGAAACGGGATGCGCGCCCAAACAGAATAAAGTCCGTTGGTCAGATCGTTGCGAATAAAATTGATTCCCCAGGTGGTTTGGCCTTCACGAAACCTCAAAATACGCAATGGGATGGCATATTCCGCCGTCCAGCGATCCGGATATTGGCGGGTCTCGACCAACCAGGTATTATCCCAGTTTAAATCCATATCGTCTGAAGTACTCGATAACAATGCTTCCGACTGCACCCCGTTGGCGGAAACGCCAAAAAAATAACCATTGTTGGCGGTATTGGTGGGGTCCAGAATCACGGCAAACCCGTCGGAATCCCAATAGCCCACATCACGTTTCAAACTTTGAATAACATGTCGCGGCGTGGTGTCGTAGGCCGTTACGGCGACGTACAAATAACGATCGTCGTAGGCGCATTGAACGGCGGTCTGCTGGGGCGCCGGCGCACCGTCGCGCGGCCATTTGAGCCAGAAATCACCGGCAATGGCAGCTTGTTGCCAGGTTGTTTCAGCGAGATCGCCATCCACCTTGACCGGATCGTTGGTGCGGGCGATTTTCAGTTGGAAGGCGGCTTGTTGTGCAGCACGGTCAAGTGTTTGGGCGAGTAACGGAAAAACCAGTGAAGAAAGCAGTAATAGTAAAGCAAGGCGCATAAAATGGTCGGCATTACAGGTTTTTCGACGCAGGTGTAATTGGCTTTTTTCGAGGTGGAATATTGAGGCTTGTCAGCCTATTATAAAACATTTATTTTAAAAATCGGCGCCAAAAATAAACAAAAAGTCATCGTTGGCATACTTTTGTCTGATCAAATCAATCCATCATGGACAGCACCTACCTTTTTTTGCTTGGGGGTATCTTGCTTCTCGTACTCCTGTTTTTGGTTTTGCGCCAACAATCTGCCGCGGCCATACAGTTCCCCGACCGGGGAGAATTTGTACCCAAAGCCCTGCATACGGCGTTAACCGAGGAACTGGAGCGATTGCGGGCAGAAATCGCTACGAAGGAAAAGGAAGTACGGGATGCGCAGGCGCAATTGGCGGCGCGCGAGCAACAGGTTTTTCATCTGGAAGAAAATTTCCGCAACCAGAAGTCGGAGATTGAGCAGTTGCAGGCCAGATTCAAAACTGAATTTGAAAACATTGCCAATCGCCTGCTGGAAGAGAAGTCGGAGCGTTTTACTGCCCAAAATGCACAACAACTCCAGCATGTTCTTGCGCCTTTGCGCGAAAAAATCAAGGAGTTTGAAGAAAGCGTGGAAAGAAAATTTTTGGAAGAAACACGCGAAAAAACCAGTTTGAAAAAAGAACTGGAACAACTGTATGCGCTCAATCAGCAACTTAGCCACGACGCGCACAATCTTGCCTCCGCCCTAAAAGGGCAAAGCAAAGTGCAAGGCGATTGGGGAGAATTACAACTTGAAACTTTATTGGAAAAATCGGGACTTCAAAAAGGTGTACATTTTCTTACCCAGGCTACCTTTCGCGATGAAGAAGGCGCTGCCAAACGCCCCGACTTTATTATTCAACTGCCTGAAAACAAGCAACTTATTGTAGACTCAAAAGTCTCTCTCACGGCCTTTGAACGGTATTTCAGCGCCGCTGATCCCGCCGAGCGAGATCAGTATCTGAAAGCGCACATCAACAGCTTGCGCAGTCATGTTGAAAACCTGAGTCGCACCAATTACCAGACACTTTACCAGATCAATTCGCCCGATTATCTTTTACTCTTCGTGCCGCTTGAGGGGGCGCTTTCCATTGCAACCCAGGCCGACCCGCGTCTTTTCACCGACGCGCTCGAACGAAATATCGTGATCGTGAGCACCAGCAGTTTGCTGGCCACGCTTCGCACTGTTTCACATGTCTGGAAACAGGAAAAGCAGACTAAATCCGTGTTGGAAATTGCCCGGCAAAGCGGGCTTCTTTACGACAAATTTGTTGCCTTTGTGGACGATTTACGCAGCATCGGCGCGCGTCTCGACAA
>JANRLZ010000110.1:0-17086 GCA_033762055.1 Saprospiraceae bacterium | reverse complement strand
CTGGCAAAAGAGTTCAACGACGAGCTCATCGAAAAAGAAACGGTTTTACTGGCAGGCAAGGATAAAAACGGCCAGCCGATCAAATTCAGAACCCTGGAAAACTGGAAAGTGACGCGGGCGCAGGTGGCGGAGATACGGAATACCTGTATTGCGCCGGATTTCATCAATGCTTCCACTATTTCAGAAGCAGGCGCGCCGCCGGCCGGCGCATTCCGGGCTTTTGGCGATGATGACACCGCGCCTTCCGGATCGCTGGGTTTTGCGCTTTGTTCACCGCAACTTTATCTGCTGGAGGGGCAACGCAACATAGATATTAATCTGGAACTCGAAGGCAAGATCGAAGACGCCAACGAATTGCCCGCGATTGTAAAGGTTGAATACAGCACAGGCGACGGTTTCCATCCCTTGCAAAAACTTTTGATAGACGACAGCGGGACGGCCAACGGATTCGTGCTGCGCTCGCTCCTGTCGCCCTTTTCGCCCCTGCAAACCGTAGAGCCGGTGCGGCGTATTGTGAATGATATATTGTCGGATTTATGCGAGTTTTTGCCGCCGATTCCCACGCCAACGCCGAACGATGAAGCAGTGGTGTATATTCATGCCCGTCTGGGCGCCCATCCCCATGTAATTAAATTCCTGCAGGATTATCTATTTTATCCTGCACTATCCGGAATATACAGCATCCATCGGTATATCCGCGAAGCGGATCAGGCAGCGCTAACCGATCCGGGTAAAGCGCTCGACGACAAATTCAAGGCGCAATTGCTGTTTTACCGCGCCTACTACCACTGGAGCCTGGCGACTACTTTTTTACCTGCCTATGATGGCAACGGGAGTATGATTACCTCCATCCCCAATCTGGAAAACTGGCAACCCGGCAACACCCCCCTCGACAACTTTACGCAAGGCGATTTGTACGACAGCATCGTGAACGATCTGGATGAGGCTGCCGATTTGCTGGATACGACTGAAGGCAAAGACACCAGTTCCAAAACCTCGATCAATTATTACACCGTACAGGCTTTTCTGTCCAAAGTCCATTTGTACCTCCAAAACTGGTCGGATTGTGCCGCCGCCTGCGATGAAGTTCTCGGATTTGCCGGCTATTCCCTGAATGGAGACGAATACACCGAGGCGACCCCGGGCGATGCTTTTCGCAGCGACAATTACGAGGAACGCCTTCGGAAAACCTTTGAAGACATCAATGGATCCAGCGAGGTGATCTGGGCTTTGGAGGCTGCGCAGGGCGGACTGGATGAGTCCCTGTTTTCCTATCTGGGCTTGAATGATTCTTTTGGCCGCAAATCGCGCAAACGGTTTTTTGGGGAAAGCGCTTTACTCGATGACCTGTATAAAAAAACCTGGGAAGACCTGCCGGCCAACCTGCACCCGCAAAAACCGGGTACCTGGTCAGCGCAGGAATGGACAGACTACCAGGCAGCCTTCTTGGAGGAATGGGACAAGCATAACTATGACTTCCGCGATACCCATTATTTCGGGTTTGACGAAAAGTTGGGCGCGGCCGACACGGTGGATCCGGGCGACGATGAAACCTATTCCGGCAAATATTTCCAGCAAGGTCAAACTCAGGTCGTGATGCTGCGCCTTGCCGAAGTATATCTCAACAAGGCGGCATGTATGATGCTGAAAAATTCACCGAATAAAAGTGTAGCGCGTGCATTGGTGAATCAGTTGCGCTACCGGGCCGGGGCCTTGCCTTACCTCGATGAAGCACCGGGCGCCGGCGTACAAACGCCTATTACCATCAACGACACGCTCAACAGCGTCGTGCTGAATGCTACGCTGGATAATTACTACGCCTTGCCGGATGCCGATTTCAACCTTGAGATCATTGAAAATGAGCGCATGCGCGAACTGTGTTTTGAAGGCGACAGAAAGGATTTTGTTCGCACTGCGCAACGCACCAATCTGGTTAGAATGGAAAATATTGATGTACGGGGAGGCGCGGTCTGGAGCGATGACAAACTTTATTTTCTCAACACGCCGCCATCTGTGCTCAATGCGGATGAAAAAGCGCGTATTACCGCGGGCGAACGCCGCAGCACCCTCAACCTGAACATCACCCTGAAAGAAGACGCCCCGCCGATGGTGTCGGACAATCATTTGCGTGAACAGGGGATTGCCGTCAACCCGCTGTTGCGGGTTACATTCGAGGGCAATGACAAGGTGGACAAAGGGCAGGGTTCCCGTTTTTACAATTTCCTGAAAAAGCAAAACGTCACCCATGTTTCGATCGGAGTTGATGTAAAAGGAATCCGTAAGAACCTCGTGATTCAAAACGATTTTGGTCAGTTTACCGGTATTGAACGTTTTTTCCCCTTTGGACCTTTGCCCGAAAACTCTTCCAACAGCTTCCTCGGTTGCGAAGAAGCGTTTAACAAAAAAATCTCTTCTGCCACGGTTACTTTCGACTGGGTAGAAGACAAGAAGATCGTGGATGGTGAAATCGGCTACGATGATGTGTACAAATATTACGACGAGGCTGGCGGTGTTCCCAACCCGGCCGTACGTGTCGAACTGCTGAAAAATGCCACCTTCTCCGAAACGGCGGTGCTGAACAACGAACCGATGTTCGAAACCGTAAACGGGAAAAAGCGTATGCGTGCCGTTTACAAATTCAACGTACTTGCATTCGACCGCGTCGCCTTTGGCGAGGAGGTGGTTCGTTATGAACAAGGGCAAAAACGCGGGTTTCTGCGCTTCCGACTTCTGGGCGATTTCGGGCATAAATCCTACCCGAAACTGCTCACCAAACGCGCATTGGAAGCGGCTGCCGGCGACACAACGGCCAAAGACAAACTTCCTTCCGAACCCTATACGCCTTCCTCCAACGGCATTTCGCTCGACTATGTCTCCCTCCAGGTGATGGAAAAGGCTTTTGATCAGTTTTTCCACGTCCTGCCCTTTAAGGAAGGCCTTCATGCAGCCGATATTTACCAAACCGAAACGCCTGTTTCGCTGGTGTATCCGTACGATAGCCCGGCCGGCGAACCCGAAAATATCGGTTATTACCCCGCCAACCTGTTTCTCGGTCTGGAAAACCACCAGCCCGGCGACAATCTCGCCCTCCTGTTCCAGACTTCGGAGGGTTCGGAGCGCAACTTCGAAAAACTACCTCCAAAAATTCACTGGATGTATCTGGTGGGAAATGAATGGCAACCGATTCCAGTGCAACAAATCCTGCGCGACACCACGCGCGGACTCACCCGGTCAGGTATGTTGCAATTAGCCATCCCGGCCGATATTTCCAGTCAGGGTAACACCATGCTCAATCCCGCCCTGCTTTGGTTGCGGGCAGCCGTGGTTGAATCGCCTCTGTACACTGTTTTTGCGCTGCCATCCTTGCTCGACATTCGGGCGCAGGCAGTCGAAGCGATTTTTGTACCGGAGAAACAGAGCGATTTACTGCGACTGGACGATCCGTTGGCGCCACAAACTATTTCCAAATTGGAAATCAGTCGTTCTGCCGTTAAAAAAGTGGAACAACCACACGCCACATTTGGCGGACGAAAACCGGAAACCGATGCCTCGGAATATTATCGTCGCGTGAGCGAACGCCTCCGGCACAAAGACCGGGCGGTTACTGCCTGGGATTACGAGCATCTGTTGCTCGAACAGTACAACACGGTAGCCATCGCCAAATGTATTTCGCATACACGATATGAAGTCTCCGGGGCTTACGTCGTGCCTTCCGAGCTCGCTCCCGGATTTGTATCGGTGGCCGTTATCCCCGATTTACAACGCCGCCCGAACATGGTGCGCGAGCAGCCGCGATTTTCACGCGGCGATTTGTACGAAATGCGCGATTTTCTGTTGCCCAAAACCAACCTTTTTCTCCAGCCGATTCCGGCACTGAACGACGCCGATGAAGAAGACCATTTTCTGCAAGTGGTCAATCCTCAATACGAACCCCTGCATGTTGCGCTTAGCGTATGGCTGCGTCGTGGCGCCGATCAAAACCTGGCTATTTACCAGATCAATGAGGCCTTGCGGCGTCATATCGCCCCCTGGCTGTACGATGCGGGCAAGGGGCCGACTTTTGGTCGTGAGATTCGCCGTTCCGATCTGATTCGACTGGTGGAGTCGCAGGAATCCGTGGATGTAGTGCGTTGGCTGAAAATTTTCCAGGTGGTGCTGCCGCCCGGAATCGCTTATCCCGTTCCATCGAATGAAGAAAATTTGCTGGTCATTGACCAAAATCCGCTCGACAGCAGCAACCCGCCGGTGGTAGTTGCCGATGAGCACTGGAAACCTTACGAAGTGACCGATACCGTTGCGCGCCCGCATACCGCACGCTCCATCCTGACGACGGCACCCGCACACCAGATTCTGATTATGGGCGGGAAAGGCGCCAACGTCATCCGAGAAGAAGACGGAACACCGGCCCCGCCGCCTGTACCGATTCCGCCGGTGGCGCCCCGAAGAGTAAAGGCGCCGCCGCCCGAGCCTACCGTACTCGAAACCTGGGTGGCAGAGCCGCCAGCTGCTGCGCAGAAAAAGGGTAAAAAAGCCACAAAATCAAGCAAATAACCCGCGATCACCCTGTTTGACCCTCCCTAAACGACACCATTATGCAAGCCAGCAATGCACTCATAAACATGATCCCGAAAGGCCGACCGACGCATGTCAGCCTTGATTTTGAACGCCTTCGCGCCGAGGGGATTCGTCACCTGGAAAACCTCGCCACCGAGTTGTGGACCGATTTCAACGCCCATGATCCGGGTATCACCCTGCTCGAATTGCTGTGCTATGCCATTACAGACCTGGGTTATCGCACGCAGATGCTGCCCATTGAAGACATAGCAGCTATAGACGACGACACCAAACGCTGGTTTGAAGCGCATGAAATACTGCCCATGTCGCCCGTAACGGCCCTCGATTTACGAAAACTGCTGATTGATATGGAAGGGGTGAAAAATGCCTGGGTAGAAAGAGCGCGACCCAATGATTTTCGTATAAAAAAATCGAAAGGCGGGGTGGAATACCTGGATAAAAACCCGCCTTATCAACTCAGGACTTTTCAAAATATCATTCCGAAAAAACAACTTGAGCAGGATGCGGCCTACTTGTCTAAACGTTTTGGCGCAGCGGCCGGTAAATTGTTTGCCGAAGCCATGACGCAATTCGGGTTGTTGGTAAAAGTTTTTAACCAAAAACAATTCGAGGAACAACTTGAAATCATTGACACCTTCCGCACAAAATTTGGCGATAAAATCACCGATTTTATCCTTTGCCGATACGGCTATTTCAAACAAATAAAAACAGAAAATCCGGATGACGCGCTCGCGCTGAACGGAGTGTACCGTATCCTGATCGAACTCGAAGATCACCTTGACCCGGCCAGTGAAAAAATACGCAAACGTTATGCCCGTCGCGCTTTACACCGCCTGCACCGTGAACGTGGCTTGTGCCAGGACTACCTTGAGCCGGAGATCGTGCAAAACTGGTGCTATTGTCTTTGTCTCGACCTTGAAACCGACCCCGCAGCGAATGAAAAGGAAGTGGCTGCCGAGGTATTGTGTCGTATCCAAGCCTTCCTTTCTCCATCCATACGCTCCCTTGATTTCAGGGAAATGCGTCGCCTGGGCCTGCCCTGCGACCGGATTTTTAACGGACCACTCCTCGATAACGGCTTTATTCCAGATGCCGATCTGATGGCTTCTCCCCGGTTGCCCCGCTACATTTATCGCTCCGATTTATTGCGCATCGCCGCTGAAACGCCGGGCGTGCGCGATGTGCGCGACCTGCGATTAAAAGGACCGGGAACAGCAGGCAAATATTCCGACGAATGGCAAATAAAAATCATCCCCGACGATTACGATCCAGCCAAAGAACCGCCTGGCAACTTAAAACCTCTGCTGGATGCCTGCTGCTCGCGCATTACCATCCATCGCAACGGACTGACGCAAACCCTGACGGGGAAATCGCTGGAGGACGAATTTAATACGCGTTGCATGGCCTGCCAGGTGCTGACCAATGGCAGTCCGGGCCGTCCGGAACCGCCGACCGGGACTTACCGGGAAGACCTGGGCGAATATCTCAGCCTGCAATACGATTTGCCTGCGATTTATGCCGTAGGGCAACACCTGCCACGTCCGGCGCAGGAATTTCCGGCCAAACAACTGCAAGCCTACCTCCTGTTTTACGACCAGATACTGGCCGGTTATCTTGCCCAGTTGGGACAAGTGAGCCGCTTGCTGGCAGTAGAGCAGGATACCGCAGCGCCGACCATGATCCTGAACCCTTTGTTCGACGTGCCGGGTGCGATGGATTTAATGGCTGATTTCGCCGATATGCCTTTTCCGGACGAAGCCCTCGCTGCCGCCGAAGCCGCCGCCTTGCCGGATATCACCACCCTTGAAAAAAAGTTGGCCGACCTGCAGGCAGCATTGCCCAACACCACCGATGCGGTGCGCAAGGCGGCAATTGAAGCACGGATGGAAGAAGTGGATCAGCAGTTGAAACAATTGAAAAAAATGCCTGCCTTGCTTGAAGCCTTCTCGGGAAAAACCTTTCACGGGCGCATCGAACTGCGACAGGCATTGGAGACCACGCTCGGCCCGGCGTTTTATGCCGCCTACGGTTTGGCCGTGGAAACAGCAGTGTGGCAGCATTTTACCCGCTTGGAAAATAACAACCTCGTACAGGAACTGACACGTATTGCCGATCCGCAGGCGCGCAGGCAGGAACGCCGCAACCGGCTGCTTGATCACCTGATCGCGCGTTTTGGCGAGTCTTTTTCTTCCTATGTCGCCACGCTGACCCGCGCCGATACCGACCCCGAAGATAACCCGTGGCGACAGGATTTTAGCGAATACCTGCGCGACAAGGCGCGTTTTCTGCAAACAATTCAAATCACCGGCGCAGAGCGCGGCCGTGGATTCAACTACCGCTTGCATAATGCACTGGGGCAACCCGATGTGTGGAATTCCGAGAATGTTTCGGGTTTACAAAAACGGGTAAGCCGTTTGCTGGGACTGGAGACCTGGCGCAGCCGTTCGTTGCTGGGTACGCCACCTTACCGGGTGGAACTGATCACCCGCCCGAACAAACAAGGGGCGCCGGTGCATTTCGTCCAGTTGGAACGCCGGATAGAAGTACAACATCGCCACGCCAACCCGCAGCGCCCGGGGCCGCTGATGATCAGCAAACCCTTTAAAAGCAAGGCTTTGGCGGAAAAGTTCAGGCTGGAAGTTTACCAGTATATCATGCTGGAAAATATATTGAAAATCCGACCGGCGAAGGACGAGGCAGGACAGTTCGAAGTGTATTTCGACTATATTTTCAAGAACGAAAAAGGCGAGCAGGTGGAACACGGCCTGACCAGCGCCTGCAAGCCGGAAGAATCGGTGGACGATTTGCTGAACGACCTGATTTGTTTGGTAGAACCCCGTGCCCGGCAAGACCATGAAGGTTTTCATTTGATCGAACACATCCTCCTTCGGCCCGACGACGAACGCGACGAACTCCTGCAACTTTCACTGGGCTGCGATCCGCTGGAAACACCGCGTGAACCGTATTCCTTCTGGCTGACAGTCGTCCTTCCAATGGAAACCGGGCGTTTTGCTTACCCCGATTTCCGGGAGTTTGTGGAACAAACCATCCGTCGGGAAGCGCCTGCACACATTGCCCTGCGTTTTTGCTGGCTCACCCGCGACGAATTGTTGCAATTCGAGCCGCTGTTCGAAGCCTGGCTGGAAGCCAAGGCCCGCTGTACCCCCGACGAATGCCATGTTACGGATGCCGCCAACGATCTCATCTGTTGGCTCAACGACCATACCTGTACCTGCGCCTGTCATCCACATGAAGAAGAAAAATCACCCTGTGCCTGAATTCCAACCACCTAAACACCGACCATCATGGCCAAAAAAACTGTCGCCGCCGCTGAAAGCAGCCTGCCCCTGGAACAACTCGGGGAAATTCACGCACTATTTCTGGAGCGATTTAATCGCAATTCAGTTCCAATGGGCGAACAACTCACCACCGTGCTGGGGTTGTTGCAGGGTTTGTTTGCCGATATTCAAAAAGAACTGGCCGACGACGATCAGCAATTGGCCGCGCTGGACGCTTTGTTGAAAAAACTGGAAGAGATACTTCGGCGCTTTGAAGGAATTAATCCGGACGAACTTGATCCAGAAAAAATCAGGCAAAAAGTGCTGGAAGCCCTGGCCGACTGGCAGGCGAAACTAGAAGCGGATCTGGCTGCATTGAGTGATAAAAATGCTCAGTTGGCTACGCGACTAACGGCGCTTGAAACCGCTTTCCAGGCCCTTCGGGAAAAAGTGGATGCCATTGATTTTCAAAATCTTGATCCGGAAAAAATAAAACAACAGGTGCTGGATGCCCTGGCCGTCTGGCGCAGCGAAATCGGGAATGCCCTGACGGCCCTGCAAAACGATTTGCGGTTGTTGAACAACAAGGTGGCCCGGCTCGAAAATGAACTGGCCGCCCTCGCCGCAAGGGTGCAGGAAATTGATCCGGAACAAATTCGCCAAGGCATTTTGTCGGCCCTCTTGCCCTGGCAGACGCAGATTAATGCTGATCTCGCCGATCTGAAAAACCGATTAAACCAGATAAACAGCCGGGTTGAGTCCCTCGAAACCTGGAAAAACAGCGTGGATAGCCGCTTGAGCGGTCACGATACCGACCTGGCCAATTTGCAACAAGCCATCGAGGAATTGAACCAGCTCCTCGATAAGATTATTGCGGAAGGCGGTGTTGACCCGGAAGACATAAAAAACAGGGTGCTGGCAGCGCTTGCAATTTGGCGGCAGACCATTGAAGCGCAGATCGCTGCACTGGATACCCGCCTGGATACGGCAGAAAGCGCCCTCTCCCAACACCTCGCCTGGATCACTACGCTGCGTCAACAGGTGGCCGATTTGTTGGCCAACGGCGGCAATGTGGATGCCGAGGCCGTCAAACAACTCGTTCTGGCCGCCCTGCGCGCGTGGCAGGAGCAAATTGAAAACCAACTCCGAAACCACGCCGAACGCCTCGACACCCATCAAAGCTCCCTACAATCGCACACCGACGCCATCATCGAACTGCAAAACAGGGTGGCGGAAATACTGAATCGGATACCCGAGTTTGAAGTTATTTTAAACGACTTTGTGCTGCTCCTGAATCAATGGGAAGCCCGCCTCAGTACCCTGGAAAAAGAACTGGTTGCGCAGGTAAAACGCCTCGACGCGCGTATCTCCGCCATCGAAACAGCCGGTGTGGATCCGGAAGAGATTCGCAAAATCATTGAACAGGAATTCCATACCTGGCAACTTGAAATCGAGGCAAAATTTGCCACCAAAGCCGAACTGGCCGTCCTGCAAGCCGCCCTCAACGCCCTGATTGCCCGGGTGGATGCTCTGCCCGCAGGCGGCTTGAATGCCGAACAGGTCAAGGCGATTATCACTGCTGAACTGGGCGCCTGGCGCGCTGCTACTGATCTGGCACTGAGCCAATTGGCGCAACGCCTGACTAAAGTTGAAAAAGACCTCGGCGCGCATGAAACCCGGCTTGATAACGCCGAATCGGCTATTAAGCACCTTAAAGTAGGATTGGTTGCCCTGCAAACCAAGGTGGAAGAAATGCTTGAAAACGGCATCAACGACGAAGAAATACGCGCCTGGGTACTGAAAGGGCTGACGCAACTGCGCGACGAATGGGAAGATAAATTTAACCCGCTCGGGAAAAAAATTACCTTTTTGGAGGCTGCCCTCGATGCCCTTCGGGAGCGACTCGACCAACTCCCCGACCCTGCAGCACTTAAAACGGAATTACTGGCCTGGCTGGATAAATGGAAAAAGGAGTTTGAGCAGGATCTGTCGGGCCTCGACAGCAAGATGACCAAGGGGTTCAAAAGTATGCGCGACGAACTCGATGAGTTGGAAAAACGGGTCAACGATCTGGTACTCACCGGCGGCGCCCCCGCTGATGTCGAAGAGCGCATCCGCAAAGCCATTCAAGCCTGGGAAGCCAAACTGCGCCGCGAACTCGACGCCATTAACCAGCGGAATGAGGAAGACCGGATCGGTTTACTGACGCTGCGCACCATGTTCGACGGCTTGCAGCAACGGGTACGCGTGCTCGAAACCGCCGATTTCGGCAAGGCAATACGCGAACTTGCCGACCGCGTCGGAAAAGTGGAAAAGTTAGCCAAAGACGCCTGGAACAAAGCCGAAGATACTGCTGATGCCCTCGAAAAACTGACCAAACAGGGCGGCTTGCTGGAAGTGATTCAAAAACACCTCCATGTATTGTCGCAACAAGCCAAACTCTGGCTGAAAAAAGCGGACGTTGACGCTCTGATCGAAGCGGCTTTTGAAGACCTCGAGGCTTGCAAAAAAGATATTTGCGAAAAAATCAAAAGCCTGGAGGATGGACATGCCACACAGGAAGAAACCATTGGCGAACTGCTGGAAGAAGACAAAAAAATCAGGGAAGATTTGAACCAGCGCGCGCAGGAACTGGAAGAAAAAATCGGACAGGTAGGCGTGTTGATGACCGAGGCCGACGATGAATTGGATCAAAAGATCAGAGATGCCGAAAAAGACGCCAAAGAATATGCGCGCGACCGCGATCAGGCGCTGGAAACCCGTTTGGATACCCGGCTCGATGCAGCCGAACAACGCGATGAAAACCTGCAGGCGCAAATAGACGACTTGCAACGCCAGATTGATGAGTGGCACCCAGATCCTTCGGGTGATGCCGCCGACCGGCTGGCCCGCCGTTGTCTGGAAGGACGCGGGATTGTGTGCGGTTTTCCCGTCTGGCATTCCCGCAAATTTACCTTGTACGTGGGGCCGGGCGCCGGTGTTACCTCCGACGGACACATTGCCAAATGGCGCGAACTGACCCACTTTACCCATTACAAAGCGTTCGAAGCGGCGGCAGATTACGCTTTTTTTGTACGGGACGAATGCGACGGCGATACACCCGTAACCTGGCCGGTATGGCGCCTGGTGGCCGACAAGGAAGACGAAACCCAACCCGGTGTTTGTCCACTGACACCCCAGCGCAGCGCCGATCTGAACGCTCCGTTTATTCAGGATAAAGTTGTGCTGGCGTTGCTCGATGCAGTGGATCACCCCGACCCGGAGCGCGTTACCTTTGTATTGATGCGCCGCAATGACGCCATGGCGGCGTTGCATCGCAAAGAGGCCCTGCAATTCCAGTTGGCGCAACACCCGGATACCGACTTTTTGTTTGAAGAACCTTTCAGTTATCGCGACGAAATTCCGGATGAAGACGATCTGTATCTGGCCCTTCGACCCGAATTGGGTTTGAAGGAAATTCCCTTGCCGCGTTTTGGGCTGTTTTTGCCAGAAGGCTGCGAACCCGATGAACTGGATCGCAGCAACTACCCGCACCCGCTGGATGTGAATGAATTGTTCGCCTTGTATCGCCCCATCGTGGAGGAAGTATTTGAAAAGGTGGAGGGCGAAATGCGCAAATTGGTGAAACGCTATCACCGCCTTTTGTTCCCGCAATTCGGGGAACAATATTTCAGTGATGCACTGGATGTACTGGACGAAAAATGGACCGATTACAAGGTTTTTTGTGAAAAAAACGCCTTAAAACCACTCGAAGATGCCCGGCATTTTATCCAGTATTTCTATGACTGGGCGCGCGATCTGATCAACGCCTATCACGAACTTCGTTGCGAATTGCTGCAACTCATGGCCGAGTGCTGCATCCGGAATGCGGAAGAACATCCGCGGCATTTGTTGCTGGGCCTGGCTATGCGGGTCGAGTACAACGGGATAGATTCTCCGTTGCGTCACATTTTTTTCCAGCCGCCGATTTACAACGGCAATGCCGCCCGTCTCGAAACCTGCCGTCTGTACCTGCGGCGCTGGTTGTTGTTGCTCAAAGGATTTCTGTTGCCTATTGCCGACAATCCCGAAGCCAATCCGGTCTGCCACTGCGACGAGGATGGAGAGTACCCTTCCCTGCCCGATTACTGTGAAGTAAAGATCACGCCGGGTCGCAGTTATTTTCATCCGTTCAGCCGGCAGAGCATTCCATTTTATTACCTCGTGACGCTGGGTACACAATCAGTACATCGTTTTTGGGAATATTGTCGCACCAAAAATCTGACGGTCAACCGGCACCTGTGCTACCATGCCAACGATACGGAGGAAAGTTATTCCGCCTTGCCGCAGGTGATTCGTCCGCTGCATTATTCCTTCGATGCCTATGATTTTTATCGGATTGAAGGACATATCGCACAGCGTTACACCGATGTAAAAGGAAAGATTTTGAACAAAATCCGGAAATACAACCTCGATTTTGATGTGCTGGAAATCGAGGCGAAGGACGTAATGACCAAATATCCGGCGCCCCTGCATTTCAATACATTTGCTGAAAAACTGCAAGGCGCCGAACACCTCGCCGGCGTGCCCAAAGGCGGCACATTTATCCTCGTTTGGGAAAACTGGCAAATCGGCAACGATCTGGTGCCGATGGTGATTGCCGATTTCAGTGTGCCCTATCGTTGTTGCTCCCAAAAATGCGGCTACGATTTGTCGGCCACCGTCGCATCGAGATGCGTTGACGGGAAACGCGAAGTGACGGTCACGGTTACGCCCCTTCATTTAGACTGCGGCAAATTCACGCTCTTGCTTGACGGCAAACCCGCACCCGGATTTGTAAACGGCGCCCAGTCGCGAGACGGAAATTATTCCTTTGAAAAGGGCAGCGCCACCAACATCCTCATTCATGTTCCGGCCGACAGCAAGGAACATGTGATCCGGGTTGAGGGAATCAACAACCCCTGCTGCGAAGAAATCAAGATTCAGTCGCCCGAATGCCGGGGTTGCAGTCTTGAGGTAGAAGCAGTGCCGGCGCCGAACTGTGAGCGGGGAATGGTAAAAGTGGAGTTGCTGATTACCGCAGAAAATCCGGGTAAATCCTTCAAGATCAGCATCAATGACAAGATTGAAAACAAATCTTACCGATATGCCAATCGGGGAGAAATCACGCGGGTGGCACTGCTCCTGCCCGGCGCCGCAGATTACAGGGTAGTGGTAATGGATGAAGAACATGCCGATTGTATGGCAGAGACAGCATTCGCAACCCCGCATTGCGGTTGTACCATGCGCCTTGAGATAGAAGCCCAGGAATTGGGCAGGGATGAAGGAAAGGTTCGCTTGTTGGTTCACACCAATGATCCGGTAAGCGATAAATTCAGGATCATGTACCAAATCGGCGGAGGCGTCACGATAATTCCGCAAGAATTCAGATTCACCCCACCGTCAACGGTAGTGGATATTACGTTACCGATTGTACAGGGCTCGATATTTATTACGGCGGTTGATATCCAAAGTGAGTTGTGTCGGGCAACGACGGAATTCCAGTGGCAATTTCGAGGAGTAGATTAAACCAACCTATGACCCACCGCATTCGCCAACAAATTCTCGAACTGGAGCTGCCACGCGAGGCAGGGGCGGTGGCGTTGCAGCAACGAGCCGGCCGGGTGTTTCAGGAGCAGGTGTTGCCGCGCCTCGAAGAAGTATTTAACCGGATTGCGCCGGCAGGAAAGGTGGTACGTATTGAACGATTGGAACTCGACCTTGGCGATATTTCGGAAACCCATTGGGAGCGCGATTTTGTAGAAAAATGTGTAGCGGAAATCAGTCGGCAAGTGGCGGAAACCGCTTTTGAAGTGGGGAACGACGAACTGGTAAAAACCTGTGGCGAAGCGGAAAATGCGGTAGAATTGCTCCTTTTTTTTCTGGAAAACGGCTTTTTGCCCTGGTATGGAAAGGGCATGCAATTATCGGTGCTGGAAGATTTGCTGCTGGACAAACTGCCGACTCCAAACGGTTTTTTCCGACAGGAAATTCGCCGCATTTTACGGGAGAAACCGGGGGCGATGGAGCGTTTGTTCCGACAATTTCGGGCGGCATTTGCTGAAAATATCCTGGCCGCAGCGCTCGATTTTTCAGCGGAACAGATGGGACGGGTGATGGAGGCGTTGAACCGTGATGCAGGTTTTTCGACCGATGTTGCGCAACGTGTTTTGATCTTTAAACAGATGCTGGCAACCTCGCCGGAAAAACGCAAAAACATGCCGGAGGAACCCTTGCTCGTCAGACAATGGCTGGCGGAAACAGGGGTGAAAACACCCGGTTTGCCTCCTTCGCAAAAAAACAACCCCCCGGCGGCTTCATCCGCACCAACGCCGGTAAAAGCAGGAAAGGAAGAGGCGCCGAGTGCCGGGCGCTTATCGCGCAAGGAAGATCATCAGGAAAAAACACCGGCCTCCGGAGCGACGGCGCCACGGCTTCCGCACGAGGGTTTGCCGGTGGAGCTTGCGGGACTGGTGTTGTTGGGGCCTTATTTGCCCGCTTTTTTTACAAAGGCGGGCTTGCAACCCGGCGGCGATCCGGAGGATATTGAATCGGTGTATCGCGCCATTCATTTATTGCATTATCTGGCTACCGGTACAGGCCGGGCAGAAGAACCGGTGTTGTTGTTGCCGAAAATCCTGCTGGGCGTATCGCCCGACACGTCTGTGCCGCAGGATGCTGGATTGCTGGAAGAAGAAAAACAGGCGGCTGAACGGCTGCTCGAAGCCGTGATACGCAACTGGCCGGCGTTAAAAAACACCCGGCCCGGCGGATTGCGGAGTGCATTTCTTCAGCGGCAGGGCTGGTTGAGTTGGGAGGAACAACGCGGCGCCTGGCTGTTGCGGGTTGAGCGGTTGGGGCAGGATGTCTTGCTGGAAAAAATCAGTTGGAGTTATTCGGTTATCAAGTTGCCGTGGATGAAGGAAATGTTGCAAGTGGAATGGTGAGCAGGGTGGATGAGGGTTTATGGAGTTTATGGGGTTTAGGGTGATGTGCCCAAGTATCAAAATCACATTTCTCAAGTAATATGCCAGCACGTTGTATGGAACCCGGATGTCGTCATCACACCCCGCCCGCGCAGGGTGGGGCAGGGGCATTTTTTAGTCCGGCGCCAGTAGCAAACAGCGTGCAACGGGTACCCGCCCCTGCGCCAAAAAGAGTCATAAAATATACCACTGCGAAAAAGTATAACCAAGCCTATGCCGCAGAAAATAGCCTGGGCTGGGCGACTAAACTAGAAACAATTAACGGAGGGATTTACAAACCCTGGTGGACACAATGGCAGGCCGCTCAGTACAATGACTTTGCCGATCTGGTGTATGATTATCAGGACAAAAACGGTATCGGCGATAAACCCGATGGGGTTTTGGGACTGACGACATGGACGCACATGACCAATCTGGGGGAGGCGGTGGCCGGTATTGAAAAAGTAAATACGTTAGGAGACAAACTGTGTTACGAAGCTTCGAAATATCGCCTGGAAAAGGGATACGAGGCAAAAGCAGGCGAAAAACTAAGTTTTGAAGCGGGTAAAAGCGAAGATACGTACGAAATCATTATGAAATCGGCGATTGGTAAAATGGCTGATGTGCCGCTTGAATATCGCGGCACCGGTGCTGCGGGTGCCGCTGTGTATGCCGGTGTCGGTACGTTTGTTTCGGAGGCCGACATCTGGGCCGGAAAACTGCAACCGGGCGCCATGATTCAGGTCTGGCAGGAGACCAATGCCTATGATAAACTGCGTGAAGCGGAGGTTACAGCAGCGGATGGAAAAACCAGGAGAATCAATGATAGTGATGCCAATTATTTCGGCACTTCGTATGTGTTTGTTCGGTATGGAGCGACATTCGAAGAATTGTATTTGCGGCATTTTGGTCGGGTTGACCAAGTTCATAAAAGCGAATATGAAAAATGGATTGCAGCCAATGTTGATCTTCCGGCAGCGGCAACTCCCGCCATTGCAACGCCTGCGGCTACACCGGCAGCGGCGCCGGTTGCAGAGCCGTGAAGCGTGTGTCTCGGTTTAAGATAATGGGCGGGATAACATAGGCTCACGGAAGTAGCGCGGTAGAAAAACATCGTACATGCCAGAAAATTGAAACAAAAATATGCCTGAACATTGTATGAAACCCGGATGTCGTCATCACACCCCGCCCGCGCAGGGTGGGGCAGGGGCATTGTTTAGTCCGGTGCAGGGAGGACTTAGTCAGCGCAACCCGCCGGAAGAGCAGACGAGTGCGACATCCTTCCCGCGACTGGAATTGACGCCGCCGACACTGGGTGGTCGCCGGCCTTCGTGGCGCGACCGGCTTAGTTTGATGCCGCCGGGTTCGGGGTTGCAACTGGATCCGGAATTGTGGCGTTTGAGATTGGGCTTGATGCCCTTTTCAGTATTTAATCTGTACGATTTGTTCAGATTGCCGGTCCCGGTTACACCGCGTTCGCCTGTTATGACGCCACCGCAGGGCATACCGGGGAGCGCCACCCGGGGAAGTGGTTCGGCACAATCGCAGGCGCCGCAAAGCGGGGCGCCGGCAGGCCGAACGAGGCAGGCGCCGGGCGCCGAACCAACTACACGAGAAGCGACGGTGGGAGATGTATTGCGCGCAGTGATGGCCACGGAGATGATGAGACGGTTGAGCGATCAGGCGCTGGATCGTATTCGAAGAGATTGGAACAGTTTGTCGGTAGGCGAGCAAATTCTGGTGGGCGGTCATTTGTCGCTGATTGTAGGAATGACCGGTGTGGGGATGTATTTTAGTTCGGATGAGTCGCGCCGCTTACTGTTTCGGGGAATTGGCGCTTTGCCGCCTATTCCCATCCCGGAGACTTCTTTCACTATTCAACTCAGAACAACCGATACCGGCATCAGCGGATTCGTATTGGGATATCGGGGGCGTTTGCCGTTTTAAAAAAATACAATGAACAAGTCACCCGCTCACATACAACGTTCAAGTGCGGCGATACAACGCCAGGAACCTTTTTTTGCTCCCAGGCCGGCTGTTTCCAACAATCGGGCCGTGGAGGAAACGGAATCGCTGCAAGGGGTTGGTGGTGGACAAATAAGTGGAAGCCTTCTTTCGCCGAGAAAAGATCAGGTGCAAACAGGGGCATCGCCCCGGGAGAATGATCCGCGAAACATGATCCAGCGCACCGGCGTCATTGACCAATCCACGCCCACGAACCACCGTCCCAACCTCGTTTACCCCTGGGGG
>JANRLZ010000109.1:0-9076 GCA_033762055.1 Saprospiraceae bacterium | reverse complement strand
CGACCTTTTGGGACACTGGTACAAAAACTATAACTTTGATCGACCCCATTCAAGCCTGAAGTATCAAACCCCCGCAGCATTTGAAAATCTAAATCAGAATCTCTACTTTAAAATGGCACCGGAATAGGGAGGGCAGGACAACATCAAAGGCAAAAAGTACAGGAGCGCGGATAGTGAGGCGGATATTTTCATTCGCAAAACTAAGAAGTTGTTTGCGTTAATTTGCTGAGCTTGTTCAGGCAGAATTTTGAGCCAATCAAGGTTTATTTTTGAGGGAATAACGGGTTTTTATTGCTGAAAAAATAACCGCAGAGTGGGTCGGAAAGATGCCTGAACAAGCTCAGCAAATTAACGCAAACAACTTCTAAAAAATAGAAGGTGGATTGTTTTTCGGCGGGCGGTGAGTTGGAGTTTTGGGGAAGACGCCAAAATAGTGATTTTCTCTGCTTTTGAAGTGAACTGTTTCCAGGGAGCCGACAATTTTATGAGGGTGCTTCAACTTGTCGATATCGTTTTACGATTAAATAGTTAATTACAAGTACTAATATTTTTGGAAGTAAAAGCATTGTGAAGAAAGCAAGATAAGAAATTGTCACAATTGGCGCTGGAGCTGCTAAAGTAAAAATGTGGTTGCCTGTTGAAGTGTCTGGAAAAATATAGTTCTGAGTCAAGTTCCAACCATAGTGAATTGCGAAGGGAATAAGTAATGAAAATGTTCTTGCGTAGGAATAAGCCAACAAAAGTCCCATCGAAAATGTAAAAGTGAACACCATAATCATTTGTGTCAGGTTACCCCAAACGCCGGCATTTATCCAATGCAGCGTTGCAAAAATTATAGACGAAATAATAACAGCTTTTGTCTTTCCGATTTTTTTAATTAGAATGTAAAGTAATGCACCTCTGCAAAGTAATTCTTCCGTCAAAACTGTCCTGAACTGATACCAAGTTTCAAGTAACATTGATTTTGTTGTCAATGATTGGGATACGACATATTCTTCTTGAGCAAAATACATTCTCAACAGAAAAGTAGTCGCAGAGAGCATTGCAGAAACAATGAAAAGGATTGAGAAATATCTCAGTCTATATTTTGTAGGTGTTAAACCCAAAACTGATAAATTCCCTTTTTCAAAAAGCCAAATTAGTAACCAAGAAATTGCCAACAAGCCAATTATTTGTAACATTTTTACATCTTAAGTTTTAGTGTCCAACTTTACATCTACTTTAAAATGGCAAGGGTTGCCGGAGGTGAGGATAAGGAAGCATACCTGTCGGCCATGACGCTTAGGAAGCGGTTGACAAGTATGCAGCGTTCCTCAATTTTTTATCACTGAAAATTGATGCGTCTCTATATTATTTTTATAATATAGCCTTATGAAATAGGTGCCCGCTTCTAAATTTTTCAAATCTACCTGACTGCCTGTTTTAAACATTTCTGCTCTTAAAACTCCATTAATATTAATTATTTCAATTTTTTTAACAACACTTAGGTCTCCAATAAGAGTTAAAGTGCTACTTGCTGGGTTGGGATAGATTGAATACTTTTTTTCATTTTTACAGGCTTCTTTAACCGCAGAAATACCTGGTGCAATTAGTCGAAAAATAAATCCATCAAAGTTATTTGGCATTTGTGAATCAGGCATATATGATCCACAAATATATATATTGTCTCCATATACTATTAACTTGTTTACTCGCCCTAATTCGCCAATTGTGTCAAGCCAAATACCATTAGCAGCGAATACAGAATCAAGCTCTTTGCCATTTGGTTTTATTTTTAATATACCTAAGTTATTGTTTGAGATTCCAGATACAAGTATTGCATCGTCATCCAAAACAAAAGATGTTTCAGCATCATCTAAGTTGCCTCCTAAATCTATTTTTGTTAATCCCATATCACCAGAATTTAAATCAATATTTCCATTTTCTAACACCCAAAATATTGCATATTCCGTGTCATTGTTATTTATCCAATGGCCTCCTGAGACAATAATTCGTCCATTTTTATCAATGTTTAGCGTTGAGGAATAATAAAGTTGTGGCTGTAAAGTGTTGGGACTTTCCCAAAAGCCAAGCCCTGCCGCTCCAAAACCCAGGTCTGGTTGACCATTAGATAAAAGCCTTACAACTGTAGCCCTTGACCCCCAAAGGCCGCTTGTTGTCGTACCAGAAGCAACAATTTTACCATCAGATTGAACTTTTATACCGCTTCCGGTATATTCGTCATCGTTCCCGGTACCGCTTTTATACAAACCGTATCCGTATGGAGAGATAAAACTGGTGTCAAGTGTGCCATTAATGTTCAATCTTCCAACTAACATACGTCTTGCATTGGGGACTGTTCCATAACCTGAAAACACTATTTTGCCATCATTTTGTAGGTCTGTATCGAAAATGGTTTCAGCAGTTATGTTAAGTTGCACAATTCCGGTTCCAGAGATTCCATACCCGGTATCTAATGACCCGTCGGTGTTTAAACGGTAGATTGTCGGCTTTGGCATTTGGTTGCCAATCTCTGAATAGCCGGCAATAATGATTTTATTATCTGATTGAATCATTACTGAATAAGCAACATCCGTACTAAGCGGCTGATCAATTTCAACTTTGCCGCCTATCCCAAAACTTTGATCGTATGTTCCATCCGGGTTCAGTCTAACTACCCAAATTTTACTACTACCTACTTCATCTGGATCATAATCAGAATAACCAACTGCGACTGGTTTGCCATCTGACTGGATTGCCATGTCTGTAAATACCGCTTGTTCATCAGAAAAATCAACTATTACTTTACCGTCGCCATTGAAAGTATTATCATAAGAAATTGATTGGCTTGACAGAACACTTGCCATGATCAAAAGAAAGAAAATTGCGTAGAGATTTTTTGCCATGTTATGAAATTTTATCGTGAGTAACGCAGCTTATGAAATGGTTCCCTTGCTCTCAAGCCCGAAAGTCGATTGTCGTCGGGTGAGTCAACCTTAGCACCACAACACACTGAAAATATCCGCTCGACGATTGTGGGTGAGACGCTCCAAAAAGGCGAAGAGCGTATCCACGATCTGCATTAGAATGCTCGGGACGATCATTTCATCCAGCGGGGTGGCGAAAAGGACGTAATGGAGGCGGGAAAGGCCGGCTTTTCTCGGCATGGCAAAGGGCGGGTTTAGGTCGTCAGGTCAAAGATAACAGGCTTTGGCGGACGAAAAAACGGGATGGGCGGATTTTTTTTCACAGCCTGACGGTTGCATCTTCGCTATTTGTGGCTGCCAACGAAGGCAGCCTTTGAAAACCTAAATCAGCGTCTCTACTTTAAAATGGCGCCGGCACCCCATTCAACCTAAAAGTACTCGATCTCTTTACCCGTCCCCTTCACCCATTTTCGCAAACGCATGACATTCCCGAACAATTGACTTTGGCCCAAACCCAAACTGCCGGTAACTTCGATGCCTCGTCCGGCTGTGGAGTACTTGTGCGGCGCCGAAAAGCACCACAAATCGATATAACTGCCCTCATTCCTCCGCATCGCCAATAATATAAAGATTCTCAACCCTCTCAACATTTATCAACCACTAATCGCACCTGCACCATGAAATTTATCCCTGTACTTTCGTTTTTGTTGTCTGCCTGCCTTGTTCAGGCACAGTGGGTAGAAGTGCCCTCCGGCACTACTTCCGACCTCTATGATGTTCACTTCCCCTCGCTCACTACCGGATATGCCGTTGGCTATTACGGTACAACGCTGAAAACCACCGACGGCGGCGCCACCTGGTCGGCGCTCAATTTGGGCACAAACGCTACGCTGGAAGCTGTGTGTTTTCTTGATAATCAACACGGATTTGTTGTTGGCGAGGATGGCATGCGCCGCACAACAGATGGCGGCTTGAACTGGACGGCGGTGGCGCTGCCCACGGCGGAGCCCCTGGCCGATGTCGAGTTCATTTCGCCGCTGACCGGATTTGCCTGCGGCGAAGGCGGCGTTATCCTGAAAACCACCGACGGCGGCAATACCTGGGCCCTCAAGCCCTCCGGCTCGGGCCGTACGCTTGTCTGTATTCAGTTTCCTACCCCCACTACCGGCTATGCCGTGGCCAAGGGCTACAATTGGGAGTTCCTCAAAACCACCGATGGTGGCGAAACCTGGAACAAGCAGAACATACAACCCATTTTGAATACCAGTAACCTGGAAGCGGTGTGGTTTGCCGACGCCAACACCGGACTGATTGCCGGCTGGTATATTTCGGCGCTCATTAAAACCAGCGATGGCGGCCTGTCCTGGACGGATGCCGACACGCAAGGCAACTCAAATTTGTATGATTTTGACTTCCCGACGTCCGCCATCGGATACGCAGTAGGCTGGCATGGCCAGATCCGCAAAACCACCGACGGCGGCAATACCTGGACCGATGAATCGCTCCCCGACGCGGAGGTGCTGTACGCCGTGGATTTTGCCGATGCAGATCACGGTGTAATTGTGGGGAACAAGGGCCTGATCCTGAAAACCGGTGGCTCCGTGGCCGTACAGCAACCAGAAACCGCTCAGAACTTAAGGCTATTTCCCAATCCCTCCCATGGTGTTATTGAGCTGCCGGGCCATGTAGGCGACAGCCGACTAGAACTGTACAACCTGCAAGGCGAGTTGGTGCTTTCCCGGGAACTGAACGGACAGACCGCCCGGATAGAAACGCCCCACCTGCCGGCAGGCGTGTACAGCTACCGATTGTTGGCGCCCGGCGGAGTAGCGGGTGTGGGGAAATGGGTGAAATATTGACGGGGTATCAGACTTTTGGAGGAGGTCTATTCCGGGAGATTATAGTTGCGTCTTGCATACAGCCCCGCTGGTGTGAAAGATGAAGCGTCGCGCCAGCGGGTTGGTCAAAACCACGCCGTACACGTATTTTGAGATTTATCTGCTACCTTAGAGGCCTGTTTGAATTTCCTTGCCGGAGGTTTGAAGAGAGAAAATTGGAGGCGGGCAAGACTCATTTTTGGGGGAATAGTGACCCTGTTTCCTCAAAAATAGACGCCGCACGGTTTCAAATTTCGCCTTCAAAACCCGGTGAAGGAAATTCAAACAGGCCTCTTATTCCTTTAAAATAAAAAAAGATGATTAAACCACAATCGGCTCTGCTTTTTATGATTGCCCTGGGATGTAACGAGGCGAAGCAACCCAAGTCTGATGCCTTGCCATCGCTTCAAAAAGAAATACCAATGGAACAATTATCCGAGCAATACCAGCCATTCGAGTACAGTTTGAATGGCCCTGCCGGGAAGTTCGCGGAAATACAAGGCGCCAGGATAACCTTGAAAGCCGAAAAACAAACCGACTTTTTCATCGAACCCGGCTCCCCGCCGTACGAATTTGCAAATGCTCCTCTGCTGCTGAAAGCCGTTGACAATACCAGGCCATTCACTTTTTCCTGCAAAACCACGCCCGTCCTTAAGATCAAATACGACGCGGGTATGGCCTTTATCTACGTAGACGAAAAAAACTGGCTGAAATTTGCCTTTGAAGCCGATGAGCGCATGAACAAGCGGTTGGTCACCGTAAAAACCGCGGGCTACTCTGACGATAACAACCACGATGCCCTCGAGAGCGATTTCGCCTATCTGAAAATTTCGTCAGATACCAGGGTCATCGGTTTTTATTACTCGCTGGATAATAAAGAATGGCAATTGGTGCGGGTATTTAAAAATGAATACCCATCAGTCATCAGGCTGGGCATTGGCACGCAATCCCCTGCCGGGGAGGGCAATACATCCGTGTTTGAAGAAATCCAGTTCAGCGGACAGTCGGTGAAAGATTTCAGGATGGGGCTGTAAAACAACCTGAAAGGGCGGCTTGGGGGCATCCGGACAAACGGAGATCCGGTGTATAAAAATTCATGCCTCAAAAACAGCCCGGTATTTTGAGCGCCAACAAATTCCCCCCGCTAGCTCGAAAGCTGAAGCGTCGTGCCAGCGGTACTGAAAACGTCTACTCTGTGCCAGCACTTCCAGCGGCGTATGTTGTCGTTTAGCTTCAGGCACGCATCTCAAACTTGTCATCTTGACGAGATACGTCCGCATCAAGTGCGCGTAACCCGAGTGTTTCCCCGCTGTCGCGACGCTTCAGCGTCGTGCCACACTATACCCGCCGGCTTTGCCGGCAAACATAACGTAATCCCATTGAAAAAAAACAGTTTTCTTCAAGCCCTTGCCATTTTCTTACAGAATGCGTACATTTGAACATCAAAAATTCAAATGAAATGAGCGTCAAGTACAAGATACGTGACCAGCAAGGGCTAAATTTCCTTACTTGTACCATCTGCGGCTGGGTGGATTTGTTCAGTCGCGCCGAGTTTCGAGACATAGTATTGGATTCCTGGAGATACTGTAAGACCCACAAAGGCTTGCAGATTTGGGGTTATGTCTTCATGACCAACCACATCCACATGATTGTCAGCACCAAAGCTCCGAACCGATTAGAGGATGTGATGCGCGATTTCAAAGCACACACGGCGAAAAAATTTCTCGAATTATTGCATGACAATAAGAAACCAGAAAGCCGTCGGGAATGGCTGCTTTATTTGTTTCGGTATTTTGGCAAGCGGCTAAAAAAATCAGAACACCAGGTTTGGCAGCACGACAATCACCCGATTGCGTTGTATTCGGAATCGGTAGTCATCCAAAAACTGCGCTACATTCACAACAACCCGGTAGCAGCCAAATGGGTGCGGCAACCGGAAGACTGGCTTTACAGCAGTGCCGGCAACTATGCAGAGGGGAGCGGAATCTATGATGTGCAATTGCTCTGGCTTGGCCTGGAAGAAGACGGAGGCTGGTTTTATGGAAATGTTGACTACCCGACGCTGGATTGAATGTGCCCGGCGGGCGTTTGCCGGCAAAGCCGGCAGGAATAGTGTGGCACGACGCTGAAGCGTCGCGCCAGCGGGTAGAAAATCTGGTAAATCTTTGCTGGTATTGAGGGGAAAATTTCACAATTACAGTAAATCAATGAATTCCGAATTAAAAAAAATGACTGTAACTTGTGATGGCAATACAAAATACGCACTTCGCATTTTTCATTTCTTGCAAAGACAAAATACAAAATGCGTACGCTAATTCAACTTTTTTTCTCCAGCAGGATGATTTTCCACCACTTCTGTAAAGAACTGCTTCCAACCCCGCATCAATTTAGCGCGACGGAAGTTCAACTTGGCGCGACGGAGCATCGGATTGGCTCGAGATAGAAGTAAAACTACACCAACTCCGGAGGTAAACTACCCCAACTGCGCATCAATTTGGTGCGACGGAAGTTCGACCTGGCGCGACGAAGAAATGGTTTGGCTCGAGATGGAAGTAATACTACACCAGATCCGGGGTCAAACTACACCAACTCTGAGGTCAAACTACACCAACTCCGGGGGGCACCTACACCAACTAAACATCAGTTTGGTGCGACGAAAGTTTGATTTGGTACAACTAATCATCGGTTTGGCACGAGATGAAAAGGAAATTACGCCGGATTTGGGAGGTATTTGGCCGAGAAGTGGTCAAAAAAAGCAAACAAACTGGCAAAACACATCCCCCCTCCACAAAAAAAAGCCCTTGCAACTACCTGCAAGGGCCCGATTCCTCTCCTGATATCTTTAGACATGTCCAGGATTCTCTCAATCCGCTGCTTTCGCTGGATCAGGAAAATCCAGACATATTCGTTCGGCTTAGCAGCCCGACATGCCGGTGAGACCCAGCGAGTTGTCGAGCGTGGTTCCGCTGATCGCGTAGTTGGCGGTGCAGGAACTGCCTTTGGAGTAGGTGAACATTTGCGAACCTTCGTTGTCGTCGCCCCAAACCACGTCCACGTAGATCGAAACGGGCGCGCCGTCGGGTACGCCGTATGCGCCCGGATCTTCGGTGTCGCTTTGGCCGAGGTCAATGTCGCCCGAGCCGCCGGTGCGTTGTTTGTTGCCGTTGGCATCCCAGTACACGAACTGAAGTTTGCAGACAAAACCTCCCTGGTTTTTGAGGCTCATTTTTCCGATAGATTGCATGATTGATAACATTTAGGTTTGCCTACGCTAACGCTTTCGGCCGTTGCGCCGTACTCTTTTGAAGGATTTTCCGGATACTCCTTGTAAGCGGTTACAGGCCTTTATGCGCAATGGGGCCTTTCCCGTTTTTTCTTTTCTGTTGCTTACGAACAGTGGTCAATCGTTTCCTGAATGCCGTTCCAGATGGTGTCGTCCGAAACGATAAAAGGCTTTTTCTGGATGTTGTAGGTCACGGTGTCTTTGACGGAGTCATAATTGAATCCGAGGACGACGTCGCCCACCGGGGTGCTGGTGGTAGCGGTGCCGGTGTTGGCGCCTGCCGGACTGTACACAGTGCCGTGTTCGGTGTAACTGGTCGTTTTGACACAGTTCCAGATGGCAGGAGTAATCCCGCCGAATGCTTTTGTCTTTGCCATGATGTGTAGTATGGTGGGTGAAGGAGGCTGGTCAACAGGCGCTTGCGTGTTTAACCCTGAAAAACCACCTCGAAAATGTCGTCGAAAACCGGGTTGGAAAAACGGTTTTTGCAATCCTGCAAGGTGTAGCCGCCGGCCTGCGCCACGGGTTGCAGCGCCGCCTTGAACGCCGGTATCTGATCGCGGTAGGCCGCGTTTTTCAGGTACTGATTGGCGGGCTGTCCGTTGAATTGTAGTCCCTGCCATTGTTTGGCCCAGTGCGGACGGGTATTCAGCGTGGCCCCGTCGAAGGCTTTGAGGGAGGTCCATAAATTAACCACATCCTGCATGAACGCCTGCCACTCCTTATAATCGGTGTGCGGCGTGGTGAGTACCTCGATCGAGCAGGTGCCGAGCCGGTTGCCGTGCTGGGCGGCCATGATGGCATCGCCGTGCGCCATGACGCGCATTTCCAGGGCGATGCGCATGGGCGCGTCCTTGCGCTGGTACAGGTTTTCGATTACCATCCACCAGGCTTTCTGGCAAATGCTCCAGTCGGGTTTGTTCGGGTCGGTGGGGGAGGGTGGAAGCGGAATTTCCAGCTCCATATCCAGCACCCGCATGTTTTGTATGCCGCGGCGGAAGTGCAGCCCG
>JANRLZ010000108.1:0-11601 GCA_033762055.1 Saprospiraceae bacterium | reverse complement strand
CATAGCAATGAAATCGGCTATTTTTTCGGCTCCATAGGCGCGAGAAGGGCGAAATACGGGATATTTTAACCGCCGAGCAACGACAGGAGGCGGAAAAAGAGACATAGGCATTGCTTTGTTATTCGCCGGATGCGGCACTAGCCCACGCAATAAAACAGCCGCTCCGTTACCCAACAGAGCGGCTGTTTCATTTTTAAAACTAATTTTTGTCGCACCAGGCAGGACTAATTACGGGCCATTACAATCTCCATATCATATACTTTGCCGGCCTCCAGCACAAAAATGGATTTTTCCAGGGTTTTTAATCCGGTCATCTGCACCCGCACCGTGTACGCAGCAGGGGTGGGAGAAAACAGGCAACGACCGTCGTGTTTGGTCACCCGCCCCAGCATTTTGTCGTTGTCGCGGCGCAACAAAACCGTAGCGCCCTGGAGGGGTTCGCGCGGATTGCCTTCTTCCATCACCCTGACCCGCAACATCGCCTTGGCGGTATCAGGACTAATGCTGGATTGTTTAAAAACAAGAAGGCTGCTTTCTCCGCTTAATGCAGCCAGGGTATCCACCTTGAACAGGATTTGTTCGGGCGATTTCGGAGTGGGCGGCTTTTGAGCGTACAGTTTTGGCAGCCAACACCCAACCATCAGCAGAATAATAATTTTGGGATACATGAGAAAGTCGGATCGGATTAGGAGAATTTATGTGTTTATTTCTTGATCCAAAGGGCAGGATTCATTCTTTCTTTTTGTTGCCACACTTCAAAATGCAACTCGGAAGCGCCGGTAATCGGATTGGTGGCAACCTGGCCCAACTGCTGGCGGGCTTTCACCTCTTCGCCTTTTGTCAGGGTGGTGGAGGCCAGATTTGTGTACACCGTGTAATAATCGCCATGCTGAATGATAATGGTATAATCGTGGCCGGGGACAAATTGGACGCCCGCCACCCTGCCATCGGCCACCGCGCGCACGGAGGCTCCGTCTTCGGTACGAATATCCACACCATTATTGGTAATTTCGATGTTTTTCAGCGTAGGGTGTTTTTGTTTGCCAAAGCCCCGTGCGATAAATCCGCTTTCAACCGGCCAGGGCAACTTGCCCCGGTTTTTACGAAAATTGTACGAAACAGCATCCTCATCGACCTTGGGTTTGGTTGCTGCCGGAGCAGATTTGCTTTTTTCAGGCGTCGCTTTAGGCGCCGGCGTTTCGACCGTTACGGCTTCCGTGTTCTCTGTTTTTACGGGTGGCGCATTTACTTTTTTACTACGCGCTTCCTCCACCCTTTTGCGGACTTCCTCCTGAATAATCCCTTCGATGGCGGTATTCAGGGCCTCATGGGCAGCCTGTTTTTTCTCCAGATCGGACTTCAGTCGCGCTTCATCCTTCTGCAAAATCTGTAACATCTCATTCTTCTCCACCAGTTCGCTGGTTAACGTTGACTTTTGTCCCTGTACTGAAATGAGCAGATTTTCTTTTTCAATGCGGGTTTCTTCAAGGTTCGCTGATTTTTTGGCCAGCATTTGCTGGGTAAATCGAATCGCTTCTGCTTGCTCGCTGCGGCGCTGATCGTATTTTCTCAAAAAAAGCCAACGCCGGAAAGCCTGATTCAAACTCTCGGCAGAAAGTATGAACAACAGCGGATTACTCATACTTTTATTGCGAAATGCACTGCGCACGGTACGACCGTATTCTTCACGCATTTTTGATACGTCATTCCCCAGCGATTCGATGACGGCCTGGTTCCGGACGATTCCTTCTTCAGCCGCCGCTATTTCGGCCGTAAGGGTAGAAATCAGGGCTTCACGACTCTCAATCTGGCTTTGCAGGGCGACAAAACGGTCGTAGGCAGATGCTGCGCTTTGTGCCGTTTTTTTGATCATTTTCTCGGTTGCCTGGATATCGCGAATGATCTTTTTACGCTTCTCTTCCAGTTCTTTTTTGGTTTGGGCCAAGGCCAGGCCCGGCGCCAGCAAAGTAATTGCCAGCACCCAAACCGCCCTGCTCAACACCTTGTTACTGCATCCTTTCATAATGACCGGGTATTTCAAAACGATAACTTTTGGGTTGATTAAAACTTACATCGTTAAACTCGATGGACAAACGTAGCGAGCCGGATTCTTCACTAAATGCCTCCACCGTGCGAAGGTAGGGAAACCAGCCTGCTACGGCCTCATTTTTATATTTCTCAAACAAAATCGAGACCGATCTGGCTTCGCGTTGCTCGTAAAAGAAAACTTGTTGCAGCCAGAAAGTCGCCTCCGGCATCCGGTAATCGGCCGTGTAACGACCATTGCTGCCGGAAAGGCGATGCAGGCCGTCTTTGATATCGGCATTCAAACTCAGCTCGGGAAAAAACCAGGCTTCAGCCAGCACGACGCTTTGCAACAATTCGAATCCGGCAGGCAGGCTGTATTGGCGTTGCAGCGATTCAAGTCCGCCTGCGGTATAGGTTTTATCCAGCCGATTGAGTACAAACACCGAGTCTTTGGTGATCAAAGCCCGTGCCGCTTCGAATCCAAACTTTTTGATATTCACCCATAAAACGCTGTCGCGCAGCCAGATGATGTTGGCCGTAGCAGACACCGACTGTCCGTCGCCTTCAATAAACACCTTTGCCTGGGCGGTGAGGGCATACAAATCGGGATGTTGTTGCGCCCGCAATTTTTTCAGCAGAAAATCCGGCTTGCGCAGTTCCGTTGCCGGCAGTGGCGCGCGCAGGGTCGTTTTTTTCCGGCAGCCGCTTTCTTTGGCCGACAGTAGAAAAAACAGACCGGCAAGCAGGACAAATGCAGGGGCGAAGTATTTTTTTTTCATATTTTTTATTCCGGGTCTTCAAATTCGAGCAAGGCGCCTTGCAACTCGCTCATGGCATGGCGGTCTTGAAGACGCCGACTGGTTTCGATGCCTTTTTTATACGTTTTAATGGCTTCATCGGGGTTTTTAAGGCGTTCCAACAACTTTCCAAGGTGGTAATAAAGTCCCACGTAATCGGAATCTGTTGCTTCCAACCGACGGTAAAATGCCAATGCCTGTTCATCGGCGCCTGTATTTTCGTGTTCTTTGGCCAGGGCAAACAGCACAAAAGTGTCGTTCGGCGAAGATTCCAATAATTGGGAGAGGTATTGTAGGCGGTTTGTCATGTTTGAAATTTCTACCTTTGCGGGCCCGCAAAAGTAGCGGCTATTTTACAATGAAATTTTTGGTCTGTATTTCCCAAACACCCGACACCACGGCAAAGGTGTCGTTCAGTGCCGACGGCGCCGCTTTCAACGCTGCCGGGGTACAATTCATTATGAACCCCTACGACGAATGGTATGCACTGGTGCGCGCCTGCGAACTACGTGAAAGCCTTGGCGGCACGGTGGTGGCCTTGAATGTCGGCCCTTCCGCCAATGAAACCACCATTCGTAAGGCCCTGGCCATCGGCGCCGATGAAGCCGTACGGATAGATGCCGAACCGCAAAGCGCCGCTTTTGTTGCCAAACAAATCGCCGAGTATGCCCGCGCCGAAAACTTCGACCTCATTTTCTTCGGCAAGGAAACCATTGACCACAATGGCTCGGAAGTCGGCGCCATGGTTGCCGAACATCTCGACCTTCCTTATGTTTCATACGCCTCCAAACTCGATCTCAACGGAAATGTCGCCACCCTCGAACGCGACATCGAGGGCGGGGTCGAAACCCTGGAGGTGGATTTGCCCTTTGTAGTCAGCGCCGCCAAAGGTATGGCCGAACAACGCATCCCCAATATGCGGGGCATCATGACCGCACGCACCAAACCCCTGAAAGAAGTTCCCGCCGTGGCATTCGAAGAATCCGCCAAAGTAGTACAATTCACACTGCCCCCCGCCAAGGCCGGCGTGAAACTCATTGATCCCGAACAAATGGACGAACTCGTGCGCCTTCTGCACGAAGAAGCAAAAGTAATTTAAAAACATGTGCGCAACAGCGCATCCAAAATATACAAACTTATGGTGCTTGTTTTTGCGGAATCGCCGCGTGGACAATTTAAAAAAGCGGCATTTGAAGCCGTTACCTATGGGAAAAAACTTGCCGACCAACAAGGGGTTACCTGCGTGGCCCTTTGTCTCGGAACCGTAAAGGACGCCGGCTCGCTGGGCAAATATGGCGCCGCCCGTGTCTTAAACATCGCTGACGCTTCTTACGACCAGTTCGACAGCCAGACTGCGGCAGCGGCCATTTCAGAAGTAGCAGAAAACAGCGGCGCAACGGTGGTTGTACTCAGCCACACCTCCACCGGCAAATCGCTGGCCGGCCGGGTAGCCGTCCGGCTCAATGCCGGATTGGTTTCGGGGGTTAACAGCCTGCCGACTGTTCAAGGCGGCGCTTTGCGGGTAAAAAAGTCGGTATTCTCGGGCAAAGCCATTGCAGAATACGAAATTACCAGTGCCGTCAAAGTACTTTCCCTGATGGGCAACGCCCTGAAACCCGAAGCAGGCGGCAACGATGTTGCCGTTGAATCAGTAAAAGTTTCAGGCGCAAAAGGCCGTATCCGCGTCAAATCCGTCAAAACCCAGGAAGGAACCGTCCCCCTGCCCGAAGCAGAAGTGGTGGTATCTGCCGGTCGCGGCATGAAAGGCCCGGAAAACTGGGGCATGGTGGAAGAACTGGCCGGCACCCTGGGCGCTACGACCGCCTGCTCGCGGCCGGTTGCCGATGCCCACTGGCGCCCGCACCACGAACACGTGGGACAAACCGGTATTGCCATTCGCCCCAACCTCTACATCG
The DNA here is from genome assembly GCA_033762055.1 of Saprospiraceae bacterium. Lineage (GTDB taxonomy): Bacteria > Bacteroidota > Bacteroidia > Chitinophagales > Saprospiraceae > M3007. Next base: position 6,860 of record JANRLZ010000108.1, on the reverse strand, counting down.
CAATCGGAATCAGTGGCGCCATCCAGCACCTGGCCGGCGTAAATAATTCAAAAACCATCGTTGTCATCAATAAAGACCCGGAAGCGCCATTTTTTAAAGCAGCAGACTACGGCGTAGTAGGCGACCTTTTCGAAGTAGTGCCGCGTTTAAATGAAGCCTTTAAAAAATTCAAGGCCTCGCACTGATCGAACAAAACCGATTGCAACCATATTATCCATCCTTCCTCCCCAGTAAGCAAATCACTCGCAAAATGAGACGCATCGAACTTGAAATCGTGGCGCTTTCGCATAGCATGACCCAGTCGCACAACTACGCAGTCGTATTGGGCGAACGGCGCGGCAAACGACGCCTCCCCATTGTGATCGGCAGTTTTGAGGCCCAGGCAATTGCCGTGGCGCTCGAACGCATGGTGCCCAACCGCCCGCTGACGCACGATCTGTTTAAAAATGCATTCGACACCTTTGAAATCCAACTCAAGGAGGTGATTATCAGCAACTTGCTCGACGGCATTTTTTATGCCCGGCTGGTCTGTCTGAAGAATGGCGAACTGTACGAAATTGACTCCCGCACCTCCGATGCCATCGCCATGGCCGTGCGATTCGAATGCCCGATTTTTACATACGATTTTATCCTTGAGGCCGCCGGCGTTATTCTGGAAGAGCAGGAAGGCGGCGGATTTACCGCCGTACCTGTCGGCACACAACTTGATGAAGGCGCCCTGGAAACCTGGCCGCTCGACGCATTGCGCGGTCGTTTGCAGGAAGCGCTCGACAACGAGGAATATGAAATGGCCGCAAAAATTCGTGACGAGATGAAACGACGGGAAGAGAAAGATTGACAAGAATAGGCACTTAGCTTGTTGATAAACTCCGATTTGAGACGAACATCTCCAAATCGGAGTTTTTTTTTCAGACCGGGCAAGAAATGAAATGTTGTAGGTTTACCCGTGTTAAAACCATCCGTTATGCTAAAAAGAAACGTCCTTTTATTCCTTGTCCTCTCATTCTCCACGCTTCTTTTTGCACAAAAACCACGGCTGGTCGTGCCCACCGGACACAGCGGCTCCGTACATGCTGTATCCTGTTCCGCCGACGGCAAATATGTGCTGACAGCCGGCAGCGACCGACTGCTCAAAATCTGGAATGAGTCAGGACAGGAGATCCGCACCATCCGATCGGGCGGCAGGGAATACCGGCAAGTACAGTTATCGCCCGACGGAAGCATGATACTGGCCGCTTATTGCCAGCAAAGCGACACTGCCTGGGTATTGGACGCCGGAAGCGGGATAACCATGTTTGATCTGGAGGGCGATAAGCATCCGCTAAGCGCCGTCAAATTTTCTCCAGACGGGAAAAGCGCGGCAACAGCCGATGAAGCCGGCAAGATCTTCCTCTGGAAAGCAACCAGTGGCAGCCGAATTCGTGAATGGCAAGCGCATCAATCGGCCATTGTATCGCTTGATTTTTCGCCCGATGGCAGCCAACTGGCCACTTTGGCCAACGACGGAAGCGCTACTGTTTGGCAGCTGACAGACAATAAAGTGATTTTCAACTGGCGCGTTGCAGGGAATGTCATCCGGTATTCGCCCGATGGCAAAACCATCTGCATTGGCGCTTTTAACCCGGATAAAGGGGTTTCTTTTTGGTCGGCCGAAACCGGCCAGGCCAAGGGTAGCACCGATGGCTATAATGCCATTTTTTCGCCCGATAGTCGGTGGGTATGCGTTTTCCGGCATAACGGCGGGGTGATATTGCCGCTTGACAACCTGGAAGCGCCCCCGCTGTACAAAAACCTGGGCGCCCCCTTGCCGCCTTCCGACGGACCGACTTTGTTTTCCATGCTGGAAGGTGTGTTTTTGCCCGATGGCAAACGCCTGTTACTCAATGCCGGGCATTACCCGGTTGTACTTGAGTTATCCTCCAACACACCGCTTGTCGAGTTTCGGGGTTATGCCGAGCCGGTACAAAGCGTCGCTTTTTCTCCCGACGACAAACATTGTCTGGTCGGAAGTCGAAATGCCCTCGTGATATGGGATCTCGAAGAAGGCGCGCAGATAAAACGAGTGGCCAGGCACCTGGATGTGGTGCAAAAAGCCATTTATCTGCCTGATGGCAGCAAATTTGTTTCGTCAGCCGACGATTATATCAACTGGCTGTCGGATGCCGGCAGCGGCGACACCGTGTTCAGCATACCGATGGGACTTGGGATGTATCCGGTACAATCTTATGCCGGTGTTATGGCGCTTTCGCCCGACGGCAATACGCTGGTAAAAGGGCATAGCAACGGCAAAGACAAGGACTACCCGCTGCTTAGTTTCTGGAACCTGAAAGACGGCAAAAAAAATGGAGAAATCCGGGACCGGGAAGGTGTCATTAGTGAATTGTACGATCTTGCATATTCCCCTGATGGCAAGCGATTGGCGGTGGTGGGATCAGGCGGCATAAAAATCTGGGACATCCCCACACAAAACTGGATATGGCAACAGAAGCCCGACCAACTGGCCGTTTTTCGTACCGCCGCTTTCAGTCGCGACGGCACTTTGCTGGCGAGTGGCGACGGCAAAGGAACCATGCAGTTATGGGACGCAGTAACCGGCAACAACATCGCCAGAATCCTGGCAGACAGCATTGTAGACAACGAGGAATACGAAGATAAACTTGGGTTGGGCGCACAACAGGGGCTATTCATTAAATACGCCATTGCCTTCAGCGCCGATGGAAAATGGCGGGCCGGCACCGCAAGTAATAATGCCATTCAGGTTTATGACGCGAAAAGCGATAAAAAAACCGTCCTGTTGTCGGGTCATGACGGCCCCGTGATCGGGCTTGACTTTACCAAAGACGGTTCCAAACTTATTTCGGCATCTCGCGACAATACCCTTCGAATTTGGGACCTTGATAAAGGCCTGGAACTGGCCCGGATCTTTCTTTTAGAAGGCAGCAACTGGGTAGTAACCACCCCCAGTGGACTGTTTGACGCTTCACCGGGCGCCATGAATATGATGTATTTCCTGACCTACCAGGAGGTCATCGAACTCGAACAAATAAAAGGGCGCTATTACGAACCGGGACTGCTGGCCAAAATCATGGGTTGGGCGAGTGGAGAATTGCGAAAAGTGGATCAATTCGAAGATTTGCCCCTCTACCCGATCGTGCAGGCAAATATTGAACAAAACCAATTACAAATCACCTTAAAAGCGCGCAGAGGCGGTATCGGCAAACTCAGCCTGTTTGTCAACGGCAAAGAAGTAGAAGAAGATATCAACCCCGATCGTCTCAGCGAATTGTCGGTAGATCTGAAAAAATACGACGAGTTTTACCTCGCCAACGCCCCCAATACCCTCACGCTTCGTTTGTTCAACCAAAAGGGCTGGTTAAAAAGTCCGGCGTTGAAATTGCCTTATACCTATTCCGGGGCAAGAGGAAGTGCCGGCAACCACCCTGCCGCCTCTACAACCGGCGATGAAAAGCCCCGGCTGTTTGTGATCGCCATCGGCACCTCCGATTACGGCGGCAGCAAACTGGACTTGAAATACGCCGATGAAGATGCCTTTGCCATGGCATCGGCGCTGACACAGGCAGGGCGTGAACTATTCGAGACGGATGTGAACGTACAATTGTACACGACCGGCGTATTAAGCGAGGATAAGCGCGCCGGGAATCAGCCGGTTTCTTCGAAGACCAATATCCTGCAAGGATTTGAAAACCTGGCTAAGGAGGCCCGCCCCTCGGATGTGGTGGTACTTTACTTTTCAGGGCATGGTATCACGTACGGCGAAGCGGAAAACGCCCAGTTTTATTACCTGACCAAAGACATTGCTTCCGAAAACCTCAGCGATCCGGAAATGCTTCGGAATTTTGCCATTTCATCGGATGAGTTGACGGAATGGTTAACCAAAAAAGTTCATGCGCTAAAACAGGTGATGATTCTTGATGCCTGCAATTCGGGTAAAATTGTGGAAAGTTTTGCCGCCAACGCGCAGAAAGACCTCAACCCAACGCAGGTGCGCGCCATTGACCGGATGAAAGACCGTACCGGCATGTTTATTCTCACCGGAAGTGCCGCCGATATGGTGAGTTATGAAGCCGGCGAGTTTGGCCAGGGTTTGTTAACCTACAGTTTGCTGCAAGGCATGAGCGGCATGGCGCTGACTCCCGACAAGCGGGTGGATGTTATGACGCTGTTTCAGTATTCACGCGACAGGGTACCGGAAATGGCGCGCAGCATCAAGGGCATACAGATCCCCACCCTGGCCTTTCCGCTGGATGGGGGGAGTTTTGACATCGGCATTGTGAATAAAAATGTGCGCATTCCGCTGGCTACAGTGAAGCCGGTATTTATTCGAAACAATTATCAGGATGAAACAGATTTCGAAGACGTGCTGGGCCTGAGCGATGCGATTGAATTGTATTTCCGCAAACAGATGGCCAAGGGTTCGAAGAGCAACCTGATCTTTGTGGATGTCAAGGAATACGATAACGCCTTCTCTCTTAAAGGGCGTTACACAGTGGAAGGTGAAAAAGTAAGCGTACAAACCCGGCTGTTCAAGGGAAAAATGAAGGTAGGCGAAGCATTTAAACTGACCGGAAATAAAGACGATGTACCCGGCCTGGCAAAGCAAATCCTTGATAAAGCGACGAGTATCATCAAAGTACTGGACCTTCTGGGCGCCCACCGATTTCCGCCAGTTAATGGCAGATTAAACAATCCATAATTCAGTCCGGACCTGCGAAAAATCAGTAGGCAACTGCGGGAAATAAAAAGACTTGTTGCGATGGCAGCATGCGCGCTTATTTTTCCAGCAAGGCGTCCAGTTTTTTCAGGCTGCCTGCACTCGACCAATTGCGGAAACCTTCGATTTCTTCTACGACATTCCCCCGGGCATCAATCAACAGCGTGGTGGGCAATGCCACCACGAATACATCAAGGTAACTCACATCGAGTTTGGCAAATTGGAAAGTGAAATTGTTTTTTTTCAAATAGGTGCGGATTTGCGCCGGCGATTCATTGCTGAGCGCCAAAAAGTTGATTTTTCCGGCGTACTGTTGCGATATTTTTTCAATAGAGGCCATTTCGCTGACGCAGGGGCCGCACCAGGTTGCCCAGAAATTCAGAAACAGCGGTTTCCCATTAAAATCGGCCATTGAGAGCGGTTTCCCCTCCAGATCACTCATTTTTATGCGCCCCGGGATAGAATCGCCGGATGGCGAAGGCGTTGCTGCAACCGGCGCCGCAGGGTGTTTCGGGGCACTGCATTGCAGGCCGGCGATGGCGAGAAAAAAAGCGAAGGCAAAAGATTTTTTTAATAACATCTTATCAGAATCAACAGCTTGTGTAGTTTTACGCCACGAAGATAATCCTTGCGTACCAACAAGAAACGCTCAATTTTATTCCTGACAAATTTTACAGCAGATTTTCCAACTTGTTTGAACCATGCGCAAATCCGCACTTCTGATCCTGATCGCGACGTTGACGACGACCGCTCTTTTCTCCCAAGACTATCCGAAAGACCCTGAACCTGGCGCCTGTTATATCCGCTGCCCGATTGAAGAACTCAAGGAAGTGGAGAAGGTAATCGTTACACCTTCATACATGGAATACCGGGTAGTTCCGGCAGTTTATAAAACCGTGGAAGAACAGGTATTGGTCAAGGAAGCCTCCAAAAAATTTGAATATGTGCCGGCGGTTTACAAGGAAGTGACCGATACCCTTTTGATCGAAGAACCGATCGGTAAAATAACGCTCATCCCTGTAAAAACACTCGACACTTTCGAGTCCATCGTGATCGAACCGGCGTTTGCCCGTTTTGAATCCCGCCCGGCCATTGCCGGTTGCAAGTCCAAAATTCCGGGCGAATGCGACGTGATTTGTTACGTCCAGTACGATGAGGTAAAGAAGGACATTCCAGTCAAAAAAATCGTTTCCAAACCGACTTTCAAGCGCGATAAACAGCAGGGACGGTATAAAACCGTCAAAAGAAAAGTCATTCAGACCCCGGCTACTGTTCGCGAAGTGGAAATACCTGCCGAATATGTCACGGTCAAAAGAAGGGTGCTGGAAAAGGACGAAACCATTGACTCGGTGGAAGTCGGCGCGGTGGTGCGCGAAGAAGTATTGCTGGTGCGCGACCGCCAGAAAAGCGGCTCAAAAGACGGATATGAATGGAAAAAAATCGAGTGTACCCTGCTCGACCTCAAAGTGTTGCCGATTTACTACGATCTGAACAGCGCCGAGCTCGACGCCAAAGCCCGCGCAGTAGTGGATGAGCAACTGCTGGCCCTGATGTTGAAACGCCCCGAAATTCGCATTGAAATCAACGCTCACACCGACTCCCGCGCCTCCGATGATTTCAACCTCGATCTCTCCGAACGCCGGGCCAAGGCAGTGGTGGATTACCTGGTTTCCCGCGGCATCAAACGTTCGCGTATGGAATACCACGGTTACGGCGAAACACAATTGGTTAATCATTGCAGCAATGGCGTAGATTGCTCGGAAGTACAACACGCCGAAAACAGACGGACTGAATTCCGGGTGCTGCCCCGCTAACATTGAGGTTGTCTCAACGGTTGTAGTTTGGGCAGGGATTGACAAGATTTACAGGCTTTTTTATTTTTTTGGGTAATTATCCTGTAAATCTTGCCAATCCTGTCTAATAAGTTGTTTGAGGTAATTTGCTGAGCTTGGTCAGCGCAGATTTTTGAGCCATTCAAGGTTTATTGTTGAGGGAATAATGGGTTTTTATTGCTGAAAAAATAAGCGCAGAGTGGGTCAGAAAGATGCCTGAACAAACCAGTGATACTAACGCAAACAACTTCTAAAAAGATAACCTGTAATACAGCGTCAACTCCATGCAAACCCCA
>JANRLZ010000107.1:0-21217 GCA_033762055.1 Saprospiraceae bacterium | reverse complement strand
GGCGCATGGAAGGGGGGATTTATGCGTGAGAAACACAAATTTCCCCTCCATTTTTCTTTTCCGATATATCAAAGAACTAAACCCGGTTTGTTGCCGGAAAAATGTGTACCCTTTCTAATTTTTTATTACAAATTATTTGCCTGAAAAAAAACCGATGCAGCGAATTGTCGCGGTCGGGTGTCTCACCCGAAAATCAATTTTTTTTATTCCATGAAACGTATTTCACTCACCATCATGCTGCTTTCAGCGGCCAGCCTCCGCCTTGCCGCGCAGGGAATTTGCGACTCTGTCGTGTCCATAGCCCCTATTCAAGCCCTTTGCCAGGGAACGGGCGAGCGCTACCTGGAGGTCTCGCACCCCGGCGGTGTTTTCAGCGGCCCGGGATTGCTTCACAACACCAATTACCTGAGCGCCCGCAACCTTGGCGCCGGCACATTCACCGCCACCTATACCATTACCGGGCCGGGCGGATGTACGGTACAAGCTACCCGGACATTTGATGTCCTGCCGGCAGAGGAAGCATTTGCCTGGGTAAGCGGCGAAATTGACTGCTCCAACCCCAATTCTGTCGCCGGACTTCACGCCATTACCATAGGCGGCAACACCTCGGGTGAACACTGGTCTGGTCAGGGCGAATTTTTTCAAGGCGCCAATGCCCAAACCGGCGTGGCCGGCGAATATCTTTTTACCGCGTATGATATGAGTCAGGGTTTCTGCCCGCAATATGCCTATGTCAATGTAGATTACAATCAGCCACCTGCCATACAATTGGTCAGCTGTACCGATTGCAACGACCCTACCTTTTTGAAGGTAAAAACCGAGCCGCAGCTGCCCGGCTGGAACACCCGTTTTTTCGGCCCCAATGGCGCCACCATTGCCGGCTTTTCCGACTGCATCGGCATTTCACCCTCTTTCCCGACAGGCACCTGGACGGTCGAAGCCAAAAACCCCGCAAATGGATGTGTGTCCACGGCATCGGCGGTGCTAAACCCCGATTATGCCCGTCCGAGCGTCAGCGCAGGTTCCGACATCAGCCTCGGTTGCGGCTTTACGCCTAATCTTTTGGCTGCCATGGCGCCGCAAAGCGGACAAGGGTACCAGTATTTTTGGGAACGCCCCGACGGCAGCTCGTCGCCGGCCAGTTATGGCGGTTTGTTGCCGGTATTTGAAACCGGCGTGCATGTATTGCATGGCGTCAACACATTCACAGGCTGCGAACATACCGACACGGCCATGGTTACCCAGGCGGCGACGCCCGTTTCCTCTCAAATTGCCATCATCTGCGACGGCGAGTCGGTGAACGGACATACCCAGCCGGGTAATTATGTGGATACCATCCTGCAACTCAACGGCTGCCCGATCATTCAATACACCAAACTGATTGTGCTGGCGCCGCTGTTGGAAACGGCGGATATTCAACCCGATAATGGAACAGGTATCGGCAGTATTTCGGTGCAGGTGGTGCAGGGTTGGGGACCATTTTCCTACAACTGGAACAACGGTGAATTCACCCCTGCCATTACCCAGCTCAGTGCCGGATTGTATCAACTCACCATCACCGACGTCAATGGCTGCACGCACGTGCGGGAGTACCTGGTACCCTCGAACCGACCTGCAAAAAAAGATCGCGGCGTATCTGGGGCGCTGTTGACCCAGCTTTACCCCAACCCGGTTTCCCGGGGAAGTGTGGCCGTTTGGCAAATCAATTCAGACCTCCCCGGCGAAGCCCGTCTTCAGGTCTGCGATGTGTTGGGCCGCATGGTTTCACAACGTGTTGTCAGCATACAGGCCGGTGAAAATACCTACCCGGTAGCCGAGGGCTTGCCTGCCGGCACTTATTCCCTGCGCCTGCAAAGCGCAGCGGGCGTTCTGGCTACGCAAACACTTGTAGTGGAATAAGGAATGATGAAAAAATAGTCTGAATCGCGGATGAACCGGATGGAGGAATTCCAGCGATAAAGAGAAGGAACCCCTACCATGGAATTTCCCAATCGGCTGGGAACACGTTCTCTAAATCCGCGATTCAGACAAAATTAACTCCCCCAGTTTTCCAACTCCCCGGCGCTCCATAATTCGGGGAAAAAGATGCGGCGCTGGTATTTGGGCAGCATGTATTTTTTCCATTCGCTGCCCCCGGTCGCTTCAGCAGTTTGGCCTTTGCTTTCCAGATATTTTTCTGCCGCGCGATAATGCGCCATCACCCAGGTGATATTCACCGTGTAATCGTAGTGCCGCATGGCCTGGACAAGCGCTGGATCCCGCCGGTCTTCCTCGGGCAATTGCCTGAATCGCGCCCAGAGGTTTTTCAGGTTGTATTCCTCCATGACGCGCAAAAATTCGGCCTTGTACCGCTCTTCAAACAAACGGATCAAGGTCGTTTTTTCACCCGTCGCGTGGTTTTTACCGGCAGCCTGCCAATAGAGATGCTCGTAGGCGTGTTCGTAGGGCGTATTACGGTCAATCGTAGCGCGAAAACGGTAGTCAATCAGGTTAATCAGATCGGTAGAGCAAAACTCAATCAGCCGGTACTGGGCGCTCTGGAAGCCGCTCGCCGGGGTGAGGGTGTTGCGGAATTTCAGGTATTGGTCCACTTCCATGCCTTCGCCCATAATGTCGAACGAACTGGACAACATATCAAAATAGCGACTGATGCGCGCAAGTTTTTCTGCAAAGAATCCGGTGGTAAGTTCGGATGCGTCCGACACCTGTCGTATTTCCCACAATATCATTTTGAACAACAACTCATTGATCTGGTGATACATAATGAACACCATTTCATCGGGCAACGTGGTACGTTGAGTTTGCAGATTCAACAGGGCATCGGTCTGGATGTAATCCCAGTAGGTAATGGGTTTGGCCCACACCAGCCCTTCGAGATGGGTGGCGGGATTCTGTCCAATGGCTTCAAATTTTTCCGTTACACGACGGAGCAGTGTTGGTTCGAGCATAGTCAGGTAGTATTTGATTGTTCCTTAATGCATCAGATGCTCCCGGAATCGGGTCATTTGTTCCGGATTGCCAAAAACAACGATACGCATCGCGGGCTGCAAGACTGTTTGCGGCGGCGGGTTGAGGATATACTGGCCATCCGGCCGCCGGATGGCGACGATGGGCAGGCGGCAATCGGTGCTGAATCGGCTTTCTTCGATGCTGCGACCCTGATATTGCGCCAGCAAATGATGAACCGGTATTTCTTCAAACACAATATTGCCCGGCCCCATGTTGCTCAACAACGTAAAAAATTCTACCAGATCGGGCTTGTTTACCAGGGTCGCCATATAAAAACCGCCAATACGTTCGGGCATCACGATATGATCGGCGCCGGCTTTTCGGAGTTTGGTGGCATGTGCCTCCATATTGGCCCGACAAATGATGCGCAGCGCCGGATTGAGTTGCCGGGCGCTGATAATGACAAAAATATTATGCGAATCGTCGGGCAGGGTGATGACCAGACTGGCGGCCCTTTCGATGCCGGCCTCTTTTAAAATCGCCTCATCCGTAGCGTCGCCCGAAACGTGCAGATAACCGGTGTATTCACCGAGGTCGCGGATTTTTTCGGGATGTTGTTCAATGACGACAAACGGAATGCCTTGTTTCGACAATTCGCGCGTCACCTCCTCGGCGTGCCGCCCGAACCCGCACACGATGGTATGACCTTTCAAGGTTCTGATTTTATCCAGCATGGTATATTCAGCAAAAAGTTTGGCAAAACCGCCTTCGGCGAAAACGTGGGCGATGGTGGAAATAGCGTAGGTAAATAAACCCAGATTAAAAATGATAAGGAACGAAGTGAAGACCCTCCCTGCCATGCTCAAGGGAATTACCTCATCAAAACCCACCGACGCCAGGGTGATAATAGTCATGTAGTAGGCATCGAACCAGGTGGCTTTTTCAATCAGCACATAGCCAATGGTTCCCAGCAAGGTCATGGCCAGCAAGAATAAAACGGCCAGCCGCAAGCGCTGCACAGTGAGCGCAATGCGTTCGAAACGCTTTCGGTGTTCGGGTTGTACCCGTGGCAAACTGAAAAGGTAACTGAAAAAACGAAAATACGTATGGAGATGCATGGGGCAACAGTGCTAATGGCAATCATAACCGGCTTTTGGCACTGCCGACTCAAAAAGGGCGAGATCCAGGTGCAAGCCGCGTTGCAGCAGCAATATGGCGACGATCGTCATCAAAAACGGTTGTAATACCCGGATTTTTTGCCGGAATCCGGCGCCAATTTTTTGTCGCAAAAAACTGACGCCCAACAACAAGGGGAGCGTTCCTGTCCCGAATGTTGCCATAAACAACCCGCCTTCTGCGCCGCTGGTGGTAGCAATAGCCCCGGCAATGGCGGCGTACACCATGCCACAGGGCAAAAGGCCATTGAGTGCGCCCAACATGAAATGACTGCCGTTTGGTTTTTGTCGCAGCAGGTAACTCATACCGTTTTTTACCCGCCGGGTAAAAGCGTCAAAACCTGGCAAAGCCGTCACGAGGCGTTCAAACCGCCAGGCCATGAACGCCATGAGCAGCATAAACAGGCCCGCTCCGACCGACAGGGCTTTTTGCATTCCGGCAAGGGCCAGGGTTTTACCCAGCAAACCAAACAGGATACCCAATGCCGCATACATTAATATTCGACCGCCGTGATAAAGCAGGGTTTGCCGCAGCACTTTTCGGCCGACGCCCGCCTCCATCGGCAATGCCAGCAACAATGGTCCGCACATGCCCACACAATGCACGCTACCGGCAAGACCCAGCAGCAGTGCGGTTGTAAGGGTGGCATTTATTTCGTTGCTCATATATGTTCCTCCGAAGACAGGGCGATGACGCGATTTCCGGATGAAAGATTCCGCGGTTTAAACCTGATGATGGTAAATACGCCCCAAATAGTAATCAGCATGCCGGTATAAGCCACCATGTCAGGGGCAGAAAATCGGGAAGTAAACGCGATATCTACCGTGGCATGGAAAATGGCGCAAACCAACAGGCTCCCGCCCGAACTGTTTAGCAACCAGGAAAGCAACACACTTCCCGTCGCCAGACTCAGTATCCAACCTGTGATACCAGCCATATTCATGTCCACATAGCCCGGGCGATAGAAGAACAAGGGCAAGTGCCACAAGGCCCAAAATCCGGCAAGAATCAAACTTGCCGGAAGCGCCTCGAACTTCCCTTGCAGACGTGGTAAAACATATCCCCGCCATCCCGTTTCCTCTCCAAAACCAAAAAACAGAAGGTTATATAAAAAGAATGTGATTCCAGTCCAGTGCGGAAACTCCCGACTTGTCCCCCAAACTGTTAAATCAGGAATTTGACCGATGCGAAAATAAACCAGCACGCTTGCCGCCACATTTAATAAAAAAGGGCTGATTAAAGCAATTAACACATAGAAAAGCGGTCGCCATTTATACAGGGAGGTAAAAAGAGCGCGCTGTTTCTTCTCTCGAACACTCATCCAGAAAGCGGCGATCATCGGCCCCAGCCCACCCAACGCGTGATGAAGCGGCAAAACCGGCAAACCGTGATAGCCAAAAGCCGGCAAATATAAAGGTAACCAGACGCCCCATGAAATCAGACAGGCCAGGCCAAAAAACTGAAACAGGGATCGCCAGATCGAACGCATTTTTAAAGGGTCAGGGTAGTTTGCCAGAAATAAGGTTTTCCCTGTTGATCTTCCCAATCCAGTTCGAGGTGCCAACGACCGGCGGGAAACGTCGCAGCCGGAATGCTGATGCTTGCCGCGTTTTCAAAAGGCGTCAATACATCATCGCGGGTAGTGGCCGAACGATAACATTTTACCGTCCCTTTCCGGGCATTCATACCTTCCGGAAGCAGCACCTGTATGCTTTTGTCGGCGGCTTCAAAACGCGCCTGCGGTGGACTTGCCAGCGCCGCAGCATGCTGTTTTTTCTCCAAATGCGCCTGGTAGTTGATATCGAGCGCGTAATAATCTTTCTGCACCATTTGTGGCGGATACTTCGTGGTCGAAACCACTGCAAACACCATACTCGTTGCAAAAACGATGAAAAAGATAACAATGCCGGTTCCCCAGTTCATAATAATTGATTGATTCGATTGTTGCGATTGATTTTCTTTATTTTCCTGGTCCCATAAAGTTGGTTTTCACCTCATCCACTTTTTTGCCGTTGGAATAGATTTCAATGACAATCGGCGTTTTTCGGCCCAGCAATTTTTCTTCAGGCATTTCCACAAAAAAAGCGCCTTCCAGTTTTTCTCCTTTTGCCAATTGCCGGGGCGGTGTGCCTACGATTTGAATTTTTGCCCCCTGGGTCGGTGTTTGTAATACCACTGGCAGTTCGCGGGAGGTTTTATTGATCAAAACATAGGTGTAAAGGTTCGTCAGGTGCGTTTCGTCTTTTTGCTGGTATAATTGTCCGGGTGAACGCAGAATAATCGTTTCCAACACGCCACGACGGGCAATGAGGAACACATCAAGCGCCAAAAGTGCAACTAAAACGCCGGTATAAGCCCATACCCGGGTAGTAAAAATTTTCCGCTTCCCGGTTTGGATACCCGTCATGGAATCGTACCGGATCAAACCGGTGGGGCGGTTTATTTTTTCCATGACCGCATCGCAGGCATCAATGCAAGCGGTGCAGTTGACGCACTCAAGCTGGGTGCCGTTGCGAATATCAATGCCGGTCGGACACACATGGATACAGAGTTTGCAATCAATACAGTCACCCAGGCCGGCGGCTGCCGGACGGGCGCTTTTTACTCCATTTTCCGCAGCGCCTACCGAAGCCTGAATTTGTTCCACCGGGTCGCGGTACTCGACCGGTCGAGGGGCGTTTTCTGCTCCTTTTTCTTTTTTTAATTTGCCTCTTGGTTCGCCACGTACATGATCGTAAGCAACCACAATCGAATCTTTTACCAACAAGACACTTTGCAGGCGTCCGTAGGGACAAATCGTGGTACAAACCTGTTCGCGCAGACGGGCAAACACACTGTAAAAAGCGCCGCTAAAAGCCAGCATTGCAATAAATCCGCCCCAATGTTGAGAAACCGGCTCGCGAATAATTTTCAGCACGTTGTCCATGCCGATAATGTAAGCCAGGAAAAAATTGGTAAAAATCAGTGCCAAAGCGTAGATAATGGCATGTTTCAACACTTTTTTCCGGATTTTCTCCGCCGTCCAGGGCCCCTGATCCAGTCTTCTTTGTTCGCCGGCGTCGCCTTCAATCCAGTATTCAATTTTTCGGAAAATCATTTCCATAAAAATCGTTTGCGGACACACCCAGCCACAAAATAATCGCCCGAATACCACGGTAAACAGGATGATGAACACGATAAACGTGAGCATGGCCAACACAAACAGGTGAAAATCCTGCGGTGTAAACAACAAGCCAAAAAGGATAAATTTCCGTTCCAGCACATTGAACAGGAGCAGCGGTTCGCCGTCGTATTTGATAAACGGCAGACTAAGGAAAAAAGCCAGAAAAGCAACCGTTACCCAGGTCCGCCAGCGGTAAAAACGCCCCGACGGCTTTTTGGGATACAACCACACCCGTTTGCCCTCGGCATCCACCGTTGCAATGTGATCGCGGTATTCCTCCGTATCCTCAATGACACTGTTAAGAAAATGTTGATCCATAGCTCGATTAATTCGATTGGTTCGATTTTTCGATTAATTCGATTTTTCGATTGATTCGATTGGTTCGATTTTTCGATTGATTCGATTGGTTCGATTGGTGATTAAACCAATCCCTTCCGAGCGAAGCGAGGAAAAACCAATCGAATCAATCGAAAAATCGAATTAATCGAACCAATCCAATCATTCTCCTTTCCAGATTTCGCCCTGTGGCGCTTTCGGGTTGGGCGGGTTGGTACCTTTCAAGGTGAGGATATAACTGGATACTTTCTGGATGTCGGAAGGTTTCAGTTGCGACGACCAGGCGATCATGCCTTTTTCCGGTACGCCGTATTTGATGGTTTTAAAAATATCTTTGATGCCGCCGCCATGTATCCAGTATTCGTCGGTAAAGTTGGGGCCTACGGTTCCTTCACCCTTTTGGCCGTGGCAGGCAGCGCAAACGTTTTTGTAAATCAGTTCGCCTTCGCCAATCGCGCCGGCGTCGGTGAGCGCCGTGACATTGGATTCATCCACCGCGTTGGCCTTGCCGGCCAGCGCCTGGGCGATCTCCTTTTTAGCCGTTTCAACCTGTTGTTTGTATTGCTCTTCCTGGTTCGCACCGCCGCCGCCCCAGTGGTAGTACCACATGTAGCCGACCGACCAGATAATGGTCAGAACAAACATATTGACCCACCACGGCGGCAGGTGGTTGTCGAGTTCCTTGATGCCGTCGTAGTTGTGGTCGAGGGTAATTTCTCCCTCACGTTCGCGCGGAACGGGATTCTCCCAGTATTTTTTCCGCAAACGGGTGAAGAAATCTTCTTCCACTGCCTGCGGCGCATTCTCATCGGCGATAGGCAGCCCGTGTTTGGCCGATTCCATGCGAATGAGGTGTTTGGTCAGCATGGCATTGGTGCGCACCACCACGGCAATCACTATGATAAACAACAAGGCGGAGGCAATCATAAAGGCCGTGCTCATAATATTGGCAAAGCCCTGCGTCTTGTCGGCGCTTGCCTGCGCTGCCTGTCCCCAGCCGTTCACAACAGTGGCGAGAATCAGGATAAAAGTTGGCAAATATTTTTTCGATGTCATGTTTCAAAAATTGAAAGACAGTGAGTTGTAAGGGTCAAAATCCGGTCAATCTTCCAAAGGCATTTTGGCCATTTGATCCATTTCTTCCTTTTTGAAGATAAAGGCGCGAATTGCGGCTACGCAGAAAGTGGTGAAAAACAACAACAAGGTGCCGATTCCGAACCACTGAATGCCATCTACGGATTGAAGCAGGTATTTGTACATGTTTGAAAAAGATGGAAAGTGAGAAAGGCGGGGAAGGCTGTCAACCCTGACGGGTTATTCACCTTCCCCGATCCGGCCATGTATTATTTGGTTTGAACTTTAATGTCGGTGCCCAGTCTTTGCAGGTAAGCAATAATGGCCACCATTTCTTTCTCTTCGAGATTGGCGTCTTTGACGCCTTGCTCCGCCAGACTTTTGGCAATTTTTTGTGCCTGTGCCTTGGCATCGCCGATGGCTTCTTTTTCAAAACCTTTCGGATACGGCGTACCCAGTTTGCGCAGGGCGGCGATCTTGGCCGGTATGTCGCGCAAATCCAGTTGGTCTTCTGCCAGGTGCGGGTAAGCCGGCATGATAGAACCCGGCGACATGCTCGTGGGGTCAATCATGTGGTTGTAGTGCCAACTGTCGGGATATTTCCCGCCCTCGCGCCACAAATCCGGACCGGTGCGCTTGCTGCCCCAGAGGAATGGCCGGTCGTACACATATTCGCCCGACTTGGAATATTCGCCGTAGCGTTCAGTTTCATCCCGGAACGGACGGATCATCTGCGAGTGACAACCTACGCATCCTTCCTTGATATAAATGTCGCGACCGGCCAGTTCGAGTGGGGTATAAGGTTTTACCGTCGAGATTTTGGGCACCTGACTGTCAACAAATACCATCGGAATAATTTGAACAATACCACCTACTGCGATCAGGATCGTACTCCACAGCAACATTTGCATCGGACGCCCTTCGATCCAGCGGTGCCAGTGTTCACCGGCATGAACCGGGGCCGGGCGGCGTTCGCGGGCAGGCGCTTCTGCATCTTCATTGGCCAGGAACGAACCCTGTGCCGCCGTTTTGAACAGGTTGTACACACCGATCAGAACTCCCACAAAAAACAGCGTGCCGCCTACCGTACGCATGTAATACATCGGCATAATCTGGGTAACGGTATCCAGGAAGTTCCCCCAGGCCAACGTTCCTTCCGGCGTAAACTCTTTCCACATCAAAGCCTGCACCCAACCGGCCCAGTACATCGGAACGGCGTAGAACAATATACCCAGCGTACCCAGCCAGAAGTGGATATTGGCCAACTGCACCGAGTACAGATTCGTGCGATACATCCGGGGCCAAAGCCAGTACAAGGCGCCGAACGTCAAAAAGCCGTTCCAACCCAGCGCGCCAACGTGTACGTGGGCAATCGTCCAGTCGGTAAAGTGACTGATCGCATTCACCGATTTGATCGAAAGCATCGGACCTTCAAAGGTGGCCATGCCGTAAGCGATTACCGCTACCACCATGAATTTCAGAACCGGATCATTGGCAACACGGTCCCAGGCGCCGCGCAGCGTCAGCAAACCATTCAACATACCGCCCCAGGATGGCGCGATCAGCATGATGGAAAATACCGTACCCAGCGATTGTACCCAATCGGGCAAGGAAGAATACAACAAGTGGTGCGGACCCGCCCAGATATAGATGAAAATCAGGGCCCAGAAGTGGATGATCGAAAGTTTATAGGAATAAACCGGGCGGTTGGCGGCTTTCGGCAGGAAATAGTACATCATGCCGAGATAAGGCGTCGTCAGGAAGAAAGCAACCGCATTGTGTCCGTACCACCACTGCACCAGGGCTTCCTGCACGCCGGAAAAGATGGGGTAACTATGCGTCAGCGTCACCGGAATTTCAAGGCTGCGCACAATGTGCAGCACAGCTACCGTCACCCAGGTCGCAATATAAAACCAGATGGCAACATACAGGTGACTTTCGCGGCGCGTCAGGATGGTTCCAAACATATTGATACCGAATACCACCCAGATCAGCGTAATGAGCAGATCGAGCGGCCAGATCAATTCAGAATATTCTCCACTCGTGGTCAGTCCCAAAGGAAGTGAAACCGCCGCACAAAGAATAATCAACTGCCAGCCCCAGAAATGTATCCAGGAAAGTTTGTCGCTCCACATGCGGGCTTTAAGCAGGCGTTGCAACGAATAATACACGCCCATAAAGATGCCGTTACCTACAAAGGCAAAAATCACGGCATTGGTGTGCAGCGGGCGCAAACGCCCAAAGGTCAACCATGGACCGAAGTTCAGCGAGGGGTAAACCAATTGAAGGGCCAGAATAATGCCCACCAGCATGCCTACCACGCCGAAAATGAACGAGGCCATACCAAAGGCCCGCACAATTTTGTTGTCGTACTGAAACTGTTGAATGTTGCTCATAAAGAAGGCTTTAGATCTTCGTCTTGTTGTTTATCTTCTACACCGGTTCCTTTTTTGGAAGCGGCAGGTTCTTGATTGTCAAACAGCATCCGGATGGCCGGTGTGTATTCATCGTCAAACTGACCGTCGCGCGCTGCGCGCAGGTAAGCCAGTAAAAAGCCCGCAGCGAGCAGGAGACTGACGAGAATGAGAAACAGCATGATTTTCATTGCACCATGAGTGAATTCAGTTCTGCCTGAAATCGGGTGCAAATTGGCCCTGTGCCCTTCCGCCGGAGGATGACGGGCGTCAGGAGGGAGGGTGATTTTTGTTAGGGCAGGCGGATGGCGCCCCCACGTCTTACTGCATAATCGCGTCTACGAGGGCGCTGCGGAATTCCCGAAAATAAGGTTTGAGCGAACTCTCGGCATCGGTGCCGTAGTTGAGGAAATAAACCATGGTGACATCCTGCTCCGGAAACCAGTACATGTCGGCCGTATAGCCCAGGTCACGGCCGCGGTGACCGTAGGCATATTGATTGGGCGCCCGCTCCAGAAAATCACGGAAAATACCCAGTCCGTTGGCGCGATTAACCCCTTCCACCGGATCGGTAAAGGTCAACATGGCATCCAGCGATGCCGCCTGCAACATGGTTTTTTCCCGCACCAGCAACTCGATAAATCTTTGCAGATCATACACATTGGAATACAAACCACCGTATCCGTTGCCGCTGCCGGTATTGTAATTGGTCACATTCAGCAAGGTCTGGTTGTTGTAAAGATCAAAATAACCTTGCGCCGTCTCGGCCGGCAGTGGGTCGTGCCAGTAATAAAAGGTATGCTCGAAACCGAGTGGCGCGATGATTTTTTCGCGCAGCAATGCCGCATGGTCTTTTCCCGTCGCCGCTTCCATGACCATCGCAAGAAAAACAAAATTGGTATTGGAATAAGAAGCATCGGTTCCGGCCGGATATTCCGGTTCATCGCCATACACATAACGCAACAACGCCTCCGGCTCCCATTTTCTCGCCGGGTCGTTCAATACCGTGAGGTAAAAACCGTCGTCTTCTATCACATCTGCAATGCCGGTAGTGTGATTGAGGCACATCCTGACGGTACTTTCACGGGAATTTTTTACCTGGTCGAGGATATCGCCCGGTATCCATTTCGACAGCGGATCATCCAGTCCGAACGCCCCTTCCTCCACCAGCTTCAGCGTCAGCGCCCCGATAAAGGTTTTGGTGATGCTGGCCGCTTTGGAAACCATACATGGCTTCATTTCTATGCCTTTGGAAATATCTGCCATACCGGCTGCACCCACCCAAACGCCGTCTTTATCGCGTATCAATGCAGAAAGGCCCGGCAAGCCTTTGGCTATGTGTAGATCCAAGACCGACTGGTACAACGCCGCCTTGGGATGCGCAGTCGCAGGAGTCGGCATACAATCGGTGGTATGTCCGATGTCTTTTTTGCAGGAAAACAAACCGGTTGCTGACAGGCCGAGCAGCCAGATGAAAAAAATCTGCTTCATATTCGAAGGATTGAATGTTTAGTAATTGGTGAATCGGGCAATTTGCCCAATGATCAAAAACAAGGGAATGCCACCCCCAAGTGCAAAGCCACATTCGGCTCCAGCGGCACGTACGACTTGACAAAAGGCATTTGCAGGAAAAACTGATAATCAAGGAAAAAACGCGGCGGCCGCTCACCTTTCTGCAGGGTATAACTCAACCCGAATGCCCCGGAACCCATGAATTGCGGCCGACCGAGGTTGGCGGTTTTTTTGTACGCGCCGTCTTTCAGCTTAAATACTTCGGTGCCTGCAATGGCGTGCAGATAGCCGGCGCCCAAACGAAGTTCCGCCGCAGTACCCCGCCATATAAAGCGCCGGTAACCCGCCTCGGAATAAAGTTGAATCCCGGTTTGTACATATTGGTGGTAATACAACCCTAATTTGGCGGTTTGAAAAAAATGATTGAGCGGGTGCCGGTTGTACGAAAACTCGGTACCGGCGCTGATCCCGGGGTGGATCGGGGTGGTAAAGATGCCAAGCGTACCACTGCCCGGCAACTGGGTGCCCAGGTTGAACAAAGAAAGCACCAGCGGGTTTTTATGTCCTGTCGCATCGGACTGGCCGTGTAAAGGCGCGATGGAAAAGACAAGGCTGCATAAAACAGCGAGCGGGAACAAGCCTCGAAAAAAGATACGCATATTGCTAAAACCAGGTTGAAAACTGTGTGAACGATGCGCAAAGGTGTATGCGCCTCCACCCGCCTCCTGATGATGCCCGTCATGGATTCGACCAATAGTTGTCAACTTTAGCAGGCATAAATTCCCCTCAATTCCTGTCTCTTAACATCTGTCTTTAAACATCCTCCACTCCTGATTATGGCAACATCCAAAGACGACCGCCGAAGTTTCCTGGCCAAACTTTCGCTCGGTATTCTCTCCACGTTCGGGCTCACCACCCTGAGCAGTCGCAACGAAAAACGCGAGGCCCTTCCCGAAGAAGACCCGCACCCCGTGCTCGAAACCAAACCCATGGGGTTCGCCTGGGACACCCTCGATCCGTTCCTTTTTTGTGTACACCATGAAGACCGGTTTCCCAAAGGAAATGCCGAAATGGGGCCGGCCGTTTCGCTCAAAGGCCGCAGCCTGGGCGATGATTTTATCATTAAAGACGGCTTTCGGATGTACCACGGAAAAAAAGTGCCCGGCTTTCCCGGTCATCCGCACCGCGGTTTTGAAACCGTGACGGTGGTGCGCGACGGCATCGTGGATCATGCCGATTCGATGGGCGCCTCCGGGCGCTACGGCGAAGGCGATGTGCAGTGGATGACTGCCGGCAAAGGCGTGCAACATTCTGAAATGTTCCCGCTCATCAAAACAGAGGAAGAAAACCCGCTCGAACTGTTTCAAATCTGGCTCAACCTGCCCAAGAAAAACAAAATGGTGGAGCCGCATTTCAAAATGCTTTGGGGCAGTAAAATCCCGCGGGTCAAACACCAGGACGTACAGGGACTCGAAACGGAGGTGGAAGTCATTGCCGGCAAACTGAACGGGCAGGAGGCGCCCGCACCGCCGCCCGACTCCTGGGCTGCCGACCCCGCCAACGAGGTGGCTATCTTCAACATGAAACTGGCGCCCGGCGCCGTGTTTACCCTGCCCAAAGCCGGCCCGGGCATCAACCGCATGTTGTATTTTTATACCGGCAGCCGGATCACCGTGGCCGGAAAACCCATATCCCCCTATCACTCCATTCGTGTCAATGCCGGCGTAGATCTGGAAATCGCCAATGGCGCCGATGAAGCCAGGATCCTGCTGCTGCAGGGCAAACCCATCGGCGAACTGGTCATTCAATACGGTCCCTTCGTGATGAATACCAAGGAAGAAATCCAGCAGGCGTTCGACGATTACCATGCCACCAAATTCGGCGGCTGGCCCTGGTCGCGTTACGATCAGGTGCACGACCGGAATGAAACGCGTTTCGCCCGCCACGCCGACGGTACGTTTGAAGCCGGGGCATGATGAAAATCATCTGTCGCATAAAGTTGGACCAGGCTACTTTTGGCCGTCAAATCTGTTTTTATGAAAAATGAAACCGCCATTGTGGTCGGCGCCGGACTTGTGGGTTCGCTGTGGGCCGTCTTTCTCGCCCGCAGGGGTTATCAGGTAAAGGTATTCGAACGCCGGAGCGATATGCGCAAAGCCGGTTATTCCGGAGGAAAAAGTATCAACCTTGCCATGAGTGTCCGCGGCTGGAAAGCCGTAGAAAAAGCCGGTATCCGCGAAAAAATTGAAAAAGTGGCCATTCCCATGCCGGGTCGCATGATGCACAGCATGGCGGGCGAACTGGCCTTTCAACCTTACGGAAAAGAAGGAGAGGCCATTTATTCCGTTTCACGCGGCGGCCTCAACCTCGAACTGCTCAACATTGCAGGCTCGTTTCCGAATGTGGAGTTTTACTTCGATCACCGCTGTCTGGAGGTGGATCTCGAGCAACCGCGCATCACATTCGAAGACCTGAAAACGGGCGCAGTTAAAACCCTCGAGGCCCCCCTGATCTTTGGCGCCGACGGCGCTTTCAGCGCCGTACGGTATGCCCTGCAACGCACCGACCGTTTTAATTACCGGCAGTTTTACCTCGAACACGGCTACAAGGAACTAAACATCCCGCCGACTGAAAACGGCGCGCACCGCATGGATCCCGGCGCTTTGCACATCTGGCCCCGGGGCAATTTTATGCTCATTGCCCTGCCCAATGCCGACGGAAGTTTTACTTGTACCCTCTTCCTGCCTTTCGAAGGACCGGTTTCGTTCGAACACCTGAACAGCGACGACGATATTCTCGGATTTTTCCGGCAATATTTCCCCGACGCCGTGCCGCTCATGCCCACCCTCCTGCGTGACTTCCGCGCCAATCCGACCTCCTCATTAGTCACGGTGCAGTGTTCGCCCTGGCAATGGCAAGGACGTATCCTGCTGCTCGGCGACGCCGCGCACGCCATAGTGCCATTTTACGGACAGGGAATGAATGCCGGTTTTGAAGACTGCACCATCCTCGACGAAATGCTCGATGAAATGGGCGGCGACTGGGCGAAAACCATCCCGGCTTTTTCCCGTCGGCGGGTGCAGGACGGCAACGCCATCGCCGAACTCGCCCAACGCAATTTTGTGGAAATGCGCGACCTGGTGGCCGATCCCAAATTCCTGCTTCGCAAAAAAATTGCCGCCGATCTGCACGCAAAATTCCCGCAGGAATTCCTGCCGGTCTATTCGATGGTCACTTTCAGCAACACCCCTTACCACCTCGCCCTGCAGGAAGACGACGCCCAGAATGCTCTTTTCCGCCGCATCCTCCAACTTCCCGACATCGAAACCGAATGGAATGGCCCCGCCGTCGAAACCGCGTTCAGGGAATGGAAAAGCAGTAGGTAGCACGGACTTTAGTCCGTCGGGATACACGGCATTTATGCCATGATACAGGCGCCACAAGCACCTATCCGGTAGCAAACGAGATGGTACCCGGCAGGAAACACCGCTGCCGGGTGCCCTTATCTTCTGCGTCTTACTTCTTGCCATCGGCATAAATGCCGGCCATCCTGACGGACTGAAGTCCGTGCTACCGGCCTTCCTTAACCATATACGTCGTGGCTACTACGCCGGCGGGATGACAGTTTTGGCCGTTGGGGTCGCAACTGTGTTTTTTCACCCGTACGATGCTGCCGACCAACACGGTAGCCTGATCCACGCCTTCGGGCCATTTGGGCACCAGATAGCCCTGGTAGTCGTATTGCCATCCGGCTGTGCCGAGCGTTGAGTCGCCAATACCGACCAGGTAGTAACAGAGCGTGGTGTCGTTGTAATAGTAGTTGCCTTTCAGATTCAGGCCGTTGAATTGGGTGGGCGGAGAATCAATGGCCCACAGGATCTGGCCATAAAGTCCGTTTTTCCCATCGCTTTTAAGGTCAATTGTGGCAGCCGCAAATTCCAGTGAATCAAAATCGGCATTCACATCGGTGCTGTTGAGCAGGCTGCGATACGTCCATTTCCCGAGAAGAATACTGCTGTCGGGGCGTTTGCCGGTTTGCACGGGTGGTTGCCCGCAGGCGAACAACACCAGCAGGGTTGCGGCAAAGGCAAAAAAGAGGTTTTTCATAGAAAAAAGGATGTTTAGGAACGCGTGAATAGATGGCTGACTTACGGATTAACCGTCTGGTAAATCGTCTGGGCGCCGGTGAAGGTCGGGTCAACGTCTTCTTCCTGCCCCTGTGTGCCGTGGTCGTTGTCGAGCCGCCAGCTGAACATGCCGCGAAGGCCGTTTTCCAGGGCGTATTCCGTCCAGGCCTGCGTGTCGGAAAGCGAGGTTTGTACGTTGCCATTTTCAGTACTCCCTCCCCCCATGAGAATATTGGCATGAATGCCGGCCAGAATCCAGACCGGCACGTCGGAAGGGGTGCCGTTGGAGGAATAATCCTGGAGTTCGATAGCATCCACATTGTCGTTGAATGCCTGAACGACATTGTCGCCGTACAGGAATCGCGGACCGTCGCCGGGCCAGGGCGCAGAAACGGCAATGCCCAGTCCGGCCGCCCGAAAAGCCGGACCGAGTTGGGTGACAAATTCTGCGACCGAACTCATGCCTATGTTCTCGGCGTCAATAGAAATACCGTTGTAGCCGTTGCCTTTAAGCCATGCAACGATATTGTTGGTCGAACGATTCTGGTTCTGGTTGTTGTCGGCCACCGCCTCCGGAATACCGGTGTCGCCCAGTCCGGCGTAAATCAGCACGCCCGGCGCCTGTGCCTGAATCTGTTGTTTCACCTGATCGGCGTATTGTCCCGTCATTTCCACGTTGTACCCCCCGGTAGCAACGGGTGAAAGCTGGCCGAACGCCAGGTTGTACCGAGTGGCGTAGTTGAGCGGTACGATCTTGTTGATGAGGTTGTTGAGGCCGGTCTGGTTCCAGGTATCGTACCAGGTGGCAATTTCGAATGAAGATGAAGGTTGTTGTGACATAATGTAAGGGTTGAAAATTACAGGTTTATAGGGTTTATTGAGTTTAGGGAGTTTATTGGGTTTATCCGCGTAATCCGCGTTGCAAAGCATCCGCGTCATCTGCGTGCTATAAAAAACGATACATCATGGCACACAGATGACACAGATGCTTCGCAGCACAGATAACCCGGATTTTTCTCTATTGCAGCGTTCCCTGTTTCAACTTCCGTTTGCCAAAGGCAGTAAACATATGCAAGGCGGTCATCAGGTTACCACCTTCTGTTGTCGTACCGTCGAAGTTTTTGCCGAACTGGAACGTAAGGGTAATGGTTTTACTCACCTGATAATCGGCATTCACCGAAAAACGCCAGGTGGATTTCAGCGCATCATTGTTGATCGGGGCGCGACCGAGTAATTCCGAAGAAAAACTGAATTTTTTGCCGTTGTGCAGGATGACCCTAGCGCCATAGTCGAAAAACAAATTGTCATCCATCATAATCGTGTCCATTCCCGCCGGCTTGTACAATTGATCGGGATTTCCCATCACACGCACCAGTCCCAGGATCGAAGCATTCAGTTTATTGGGCGAAGGCTCGAATACCCAGCCGCCGGTGAACCATGCACCCACGCGCGCCACTTTGGAGTAATCGAAACTTTGATCCAGGAAATTCGTGGCGGCGCCCACGGCGAAATCCAGTTTAAAACCCCGGCGGTTGAGTTTCAGCCCTGCCGTCCGGGCTTTCAACTGCTGGATGGCGTTGACGGTGGGAGTGCTGAGTTGGGCATCACGCTGTAGCACATTATTTCTACCGGCCCACAACTGACCATACCGGTTGATCGCAGCTTCATTGGCGGCGGCATTGGGCAATGCACTCAGCGAATCCACCATGCGCAAATAATACCGGCAGGAATCATCGGCATTGCATCGGGCTGAAGCATCCAGCGCGAGCAGGCGATTTACACTATCCAATGATTGATACAGCTGGAAAATGCGTTGGTGGTTATCGTCCAAATCACCCCGCAGCAGCGAAAATTTGAGTCCGACGCCCAATTGGGTAATCTGGTCGGCAGGCGGCCCTTCGGCATCGCCCAGGTGGTTGACCCCCATCGAGACCACCATACTTTGCCAGATATTACTTCCCAACTTATTCCTGCTGAACCGGGTAAAATCAATCCGGTCTTTTCCCCATACCCAGGCCGGAGCAAACTCAATGCCGTAGCTGCGGGGTATGGTGGTAAATGAATCGGTGGCATTGCGCAGGTACACCAGAAAATCGGAAGGCACTTTAGGCTCGTCAATGGTGGCCGGAGCGAGATCCATGAGGGCAAAGGCCGGACTGTTGGGTATCTGCAAGGCATCGAGCGTAAGCCCGGACGTATCGGGGATGGTGCTTTGTGCGGATAACATCCAGGCAGTACAAAGCAGCAAGGCAGTCAGGAGGGCCGGGTATTTCATGGCAAACGTGTTAAATCAACGTGAGTTTTGAATAGGTAGGTTACAACCGAAAATAAATGATCGGGGATGGTTGGAAAATCGTGGCATCGTGCTATACGGTTTTTTTATTCTTGGCAAATATTGATTTTCAAGGCTTGATCCCTGTTTAATCAGTATTGCTATCCCAAACTCACGTTAAATCAGAACGATTTTGATGATAATCTGGAAATAGCCGTTATCCTCCACTTTAAAACGTTCGGTGGCAGGGTTGAGCACCGATTGGCCTTCCGTCAGTTTCAGTCGGAATGAAATGTCGTTATTATCGGGATTCACATCCGTGATCGTCGTGAACAGGTCAATGGTTTTTCCGGACAGGGTAGCCGGGTCGGTAATATCCAGGCTGAAAGAATTCTCCTGGCCGGCAAGAAGCGGTTTGCCGTTCAGTTGAACCATCGAAGACCCCATCTGTCCGTTGCCAATCGTGACGGAAAGGGTCACCGGACCTTGCGGAGCCGCCGGGTCGAGTTTATAGGTGTAAAAGCGAAAAAGCTGCGACATGTTATGTGGTTTGAATGAATTAAGCGGGGGGGGTCGGTTGCGAACTGGAGGCCGGCGGGAGACCTGCATTGCGCAAATTGGTTACCCTTTTGAGTAAATCAAACCAGAAAGGCGCACCCAGCGAGATGGCTAATGCGGTAACCATAAACCCGATTATTTTTTCCCAGAATGCCCGGGTACGGCCACATTCAGCCCAAAAAGCCTGGTATTCGGCATCCGTCCAGCCCAGGCCGAGCGGACTGTCAACCTCCGACAGGTTGTTATTGATAATATCCTGCGTTTTGATGTACAAGGCCTGAATCTGTTCCTCCACACTGTCGGGACGGATGGTATCGGGCATCATTAGTCCCTGGTCAATATATGCCTGGGCGGCATCCAGCACTGCCTTCTGTGCAATCGGATCGGTGGAAACTTTTTCGTACACCGAGAAGGTATCGGCATTAAATCCGATGGCGATTACCAGGCCGATGCCCATTAAAATTACCTGTGCCTGGCGTTTGTACCAGCCTGTGACCCGATCCATTGTGGTATCGTACCACAATTCCAGTTGGTCTTTAAACTTTTGAATGTCGTTGCCTGCTTCGGTGAGTGTTTGTTGCAAAAAGGATTTCAATTTGCCCTCCGGCAAATTGGCAATGGCGCCTTGCAAGCCGGCAACGGTGGAGCCATCGAGGATTTGCAGCAGGATGGAAGCAAACGTTTTGCCGCTCAGGTAGGAAGGCATGTCCGAAGAAACCCCGCCGAAAATGCTGTTGGGCTTGAGATGGTCAAAAAGTGCATGGGATTTGAATTGGTCGTACAGGGTAACGGGTGGGGTGCCCGTCGCATTACCCTGCTGCGTCGTTGCGCCGCTTTGGGTATCGAGCAGGCGGCGCAGCGCTTTGTCGAGCATTTTGCCGCGCAGCGCCAGCACGCCGGCGCCGATTTCCTTGATCGTGCTGGAAAGCAGGCTCAACATGGAATACATGAGAATCAATCCAATTGCGGTTGCAATCATGGTCAATATGTTTTGGTCGTAAACTGATGCAGGATATCAGGGCGCTATGCCATGCGCCTGACTGTGCGGGTCAAAGGTGTGCTGCTGAAAGCCCCGCGCGCAAGCGTGTTTATGCGTGAAAATGCTAATGCGTATTTATACGGGTGTGGGGCCATTGCCGTCAGGCTCGAATTTGGGGTGTGTCTGAAAAATACTTGCCGGACTGAAAAGGCATCTTTTGGAACCTGTTCTTCCGGTCTTTTTCGGGCAATATGGCCCGATATTCCCCTCAAAAGCACCTTTGCCCAGCACCCAAAACCTGCTCTTGTCTGTCTCGCCAGCATTTTTAAGACACACCCTAAATAGCAGGATATTCTTCAAAAATTGCGCTCCGCCGTAGTTGTTGGCGAGGACGCCAACAACGGAAGTCTCTGACGGCTATGGTAGGGGGGACAACAACTACGGCGGAGCGCAATTTCTTTCCATTGTTGGCGCCCCCGCCAACAACCACGGCGGAGGGCAATTTCCTTTCCGTTGTTGGCGTCCCCACCAACAACTACGGCGGAGCGCAATTTCCTTTCCGTTGTTGGCGTCCCCCCCCACAAAAACGGGCGTGGGCAATTTCCTTTAAGGTTTTGGCGGCCCCCACAACCACTACGCGGGGGTGCCCTGACGGTT
>JANRLZ010000106.1:0-2148 GCA_033762055.1 Saprospiraceae bacterium | reverse complement strand
GAAAATCGGACAGGTGAAGCAGAAAATCAGATTCATTCATGCCAAAATCCTGGCAGATCAGGCTTGCGGCCTTCGCGTTGAGCAGGTTGTGTCGCCCGAAAATCTGCAAGGATACCGGCTCCTTGCCGGGCCGGTCGATGAGGGTGTGTCCTCGTTCGACCCTGGCCGGAAACGGTTCGAATGGAAGACTTCGCCAACGTGCGCCTGCATGCCGTTCAACGAGTTGCCGCAATTCGGGGTCGTCGGCATACCAGGCCAAGCTGCCGCCAGACTCGATGGCCTCAACCAGAAGGTCAAACTGCGCGACATAGTCTTTAAAACTAGGGAAAACATTGATGTGATCCCAGGCAATGCCTGTAATGACGGCAAAATGCGGCTTGAACCGCACCATTTTGGGCGTGTGATCGAGCGGGGATGCGAAATATTCGTCGCCCTCGACCAACAACGCCGGGGCAGCCGACAAACGAACCATCGTATCGAAGCCCTGTACTTGCGCGCCCACCAGATAGTCGAAGTCGTAGCCTGCTTTCCGCAGACAGTGCATCGCCATGGCGGTCGTCGTCGTTTTGCCGTGGCTGCCGGCAACGACGTAGCGTTTTTTTTCACGCGATTGCTCCACCATAAAGGCCGGATACGAATAAACCGGCAAACCCAGGGCCTGCGCCTGAAGCAATTCCGGGTTGTCGGCCCTGGCGTGCATGCCCAATACAACTGCGTCGAGCGAGCGGTTTAGCTTTTCCGGAAACCAACCAAAAGCGTCGGGCAGCAAACCGGCCGAAGCGAGCCGGTCGCGGGCAGGATTGTATATTTCGTCGTCCGAACCGCTGACCTGATGACCGTTTTGGTGCAAGGCCAGGGCCAGGTTGTGCATGGCCGCGCCGCCGATGGCGATAAAGTGAATACGCATAAAATTTATGACGGTTTTAACAATTGCTCCGAATCATGTTTGGCTGTCTGGGTGTTTATTACCCATGTTTCAAACAATAATTTGGTAGTTTTTGGCAAATTTTACGACTTTTGCGGCGAAAATAGGGGCTGGCACAGGTTTTGCAACAATAAGCCGACGTCATTTCCGTTTTTTGACTCGTTTTCAATCTGCTATTCTCTCACCTCTATTCAATTTGACATACAATGAAAAACTGGAAGAAAATTCTCGCTTTTGCTTTCTTCGCAGCCTTGTTCCTGCTCGAAGCTTGCCACCGCGGCTACGGTTGCCCGGGCAGCGATCTGTAATGTAGACAACATCTGACGATGCCCGAATGGATTCCATTGCGTTCGGAAGCGGAAATTCTCCGAATCCAGGAACGCTCACGACAGGTACCCTGTCTGATTTTTAAACACAGCACTCGTTGCAACATCAGTTCGATCGCCCGCTTCCGGCTGGAAGACGACTGGTCGTTCGGACCGCAGGAAATGGAAGCGTATTACCTTGATTTGATCCAGCATCGTTCAGTATCCAATGCGGTGGCGGAGACTTTTCAAGTGTACCATGAATCGCCGCAGGTGCTGCTGATCGTCGAGGGGGAATGTATCTACGATGCTTCCCATCTGGATGTTCAGGTTGAAGAAATCAAGGAAGTTTTGACGGGGATTCGCCCATAAACTGAATTTACGCCAAATTTGCATGGGGCCTCCCGACCGGGAGGCCCCATGTTTCGTTTTTCCGGATATTTATGAAGCACTTGCGCATCGCCTGGCGATTGGTCTTTTTCGTTACTTACACCAGTTGGATCGTTTTATTGATCTACACTCGAAAGATTGTTTTGCGCGCCGATTTGCGCGACGCCATGCGTATTCGCCGGCGCTGGGCACGGAATTTGCTGGCCGGGGTGGGGGTGGATATCCGTACATTCGGCGATGTGCCGGCGGAGCCCTGCCTGCTTGTTTGCAACCATCGGTCCTACCTTGATCCCATAATCCTGCTGGCCTACATAGATGCCTTGCCGGTAGCGAAGGCAGAAATGGCGTCATGGCCCCTGCTGGGCAAAGGCGCGCAAATGGCGGGTATTCTCTACCTCCAACGTGAAAGCGCTAACAGCAGGGCGAATACCCTTAAAGCGCTCACGCAGGCTGTCCGCGACGGTTATCCCATTATTTTATTTCCTGAAGGAACAACTTCCGGGCTGCCCACCGGGGTGCTGCCCTTCA
>JANRLZ010000105.1:0-5810 GCA_033762055.1 Saprospiraceae bacterium | reverse complement strand
CCCCCATCCTTCAACCCTCATCCCTCATCCCTCATCCCCCATCCTTCCTTCAATGCTGTTTGATACACCTTCAAACACCGTTCGCGTGCAGAAGTGTGTTCCACCATGGGGCCGGGATATTTCGGCGTGCCAAATTCCGGCACCCAGCGGCGGATATACTGGAACCCGGGGTCAAATTTTTTTGCCTGCTCGGTTGGGTTGAATATTCTGAAATAAGGCGCTGCATCGGTGCCGCAACCGGCAGCCCATTGCCAACCGCCGGAATTACTTGCCAGGTCAAAATCGAGCAATTTTTGGGCAAAATACGCCTCGCCGATCCGCCAGTCGAGCAGCAAATGTTTGCTGAAAAAACTTGCGACTACCATTCGCACCCGGTTGTGCATGTATCCGGTCGCGTTCAGTTCGCGCATGCCCGCATCCACCAAGGGGTAGCCCGTTTGCCCGTTTTTCCATTTTTCTACGTCTTCCGGCGCCTGGCGCCATTTAATTTGGTCGTAAGCTGGGCGGAATGCACGTTTCGCTACATGCGGGAAATGGGCCAGAATCTGGCTGTAAAAATCTCGCCAGATGAGTTCATTGAGGAATGTTTCATTCAATCCTACGGCATGACGCGCCTTTTCCCGTATACTGATGGTGCCAAACCGGAAATGAACACCCAGACGGGAAGTGCCTGCCTGGGCCGGGAAATTGCGGGTTTTATCATAGTTCCGAATCAGTCCGCGGGCTACCGACGGCGACGGAAATGCCATGCCGGTGGGAGAAAACCCCAATTCGCCAAGTTCGGGAAGATCAACATCGACGCCAGGCGGGAATGATATAGCAGATTTGGGTACAAAACGTCCAAAATAACGGTTGCTTGGATAGGAACGAAGGTAAAAAGACACCCTGTTGCCCTCCTCGTCTATCTGCATGCGGGAACTTAGTTTTTCCCGCCAGCGCCGACTGTACGGTGTAAATACGGTATAGGGGGTGCCATCACTTTTCAGAACTTCGTCTTTTTCAAATATCACATGATCTTTGAATGTGCGGAACGGAATGCCACGGGCGGCCAGCAAATCGCGCACTCCCTGATCGCGCAATTGCGCATAAGGTTCATAATCGTGGTTGGTAAACACGGTCGCTATTGGAAATTGCGCCAGCAATTGCGGCCAGATCGTTTCCGGTTTGCCGTGAAGAATGAGCAGCGTACTCCCCAGCTCTTCCAGCCTGTTTTTCAAATTTTTAACGCTTTGATGGATGAATTCCACGCGGGCATCTTTACGGTCGGATAAAACGTCGAGGATGTTTTTGTCAAATATAAATACCGGCAGAACGGGCTGCGATCCGCGGAGGGCATGATAGAGTCCGGCATTGTCGTCGAGGCGCAAATCGCGGCGAAACCAGAAAATGGAGAGTGGTGTCGGCATACGGGAGTTTTTCACTTTGCAGTGGGTAGAAGACTTTTTTGCCCGTTTTGTTCGCCGGGGCGACAAGGATTTTATCGAAAACGATCAGGGACGAATGAAATGCCGCATCCAGACTTTTTCCTTTTTCAATATGTACAAAGTACCCACCGAAAAAATGACGCCGGTGGCTATACCGACCATGGTAAAAAACGGCTTGTCAGGAACCCGTACAGCAAGTTCGGAGGCAAATGCGGCATATAACCCCAGCACAGAATAATACATGAACCATACGTGTACGGCTTTTTTTTGCCGTTCAAGCGAGGGAAGCAACATGGGAATCATACCGCCGGCCAGCGTTAAGAAACCTACAATGGCCGAAACATGAAAAATACCGAAGCGCCCTGTCAGTCGGTAAATTCCCATTGCCGAACCGCATACCAAAATCATTAAGACAACATAGACATAACCGATTGTTTTGTGCCGGCGTGTGCCTTTGGGTGCAGCCAGTACGGTGGCGCCCGCTATCATGGCCAGGAGCGCAACGATGAGATGAAACCAGCCTAAGGGAGTTGTAACAAAATCATACATATTCAGTGGATGCTTTTTTGTATCGTTGATACCAGATCAGGATAGCCGGTGAATACAGGCAATAAGCAATGCCGCCTGCAATAGCGGCAAAAATGTACGAAAATGGGTGAATAAAAGCCGTCAATGTGATCGAAATCAATGGTACACTGAACATGATGGCCAGTCGGATTTTCTGGAATCGTGTGTAAAAAATTTCAAATGGATTGAGTTGCAGGGTATCTTTTATCTTCAGGGCCCGGTGGTAAAAAAGAAAAAGGGTGAAATAAATGGCAAAAGCCGCACAACCGTAATAAATCATCAAAAAAGAAACCTGATCGCCCTGAATGCTGACCTGAATGTCGGTATGAAAAAAGAAATTGGTCAGGTATAATGTGAGAAATCGCAGCGGATAAACGTAAAAGATAATCAGTGCGATAAAGATGGTATTCAAAAGGGTAAGCAAGCCGTCGTTCAGCGCATAAATTTCCGAAAAACGCAGGTGTTCATTCCACACTAACACCAAGAATGTAATGCTGATCAAGAAAGCAGGAAGCGTTTTGGTAAAAGTCAGCAGGTCTGAAAATGAATTGGGGTTGGCCAGGTTAAAAATAAGCAGCGTAATGGCAATGCCAAAAACGCCGTCGGTTAAGTTGTCGAGCCGCGAAGGTTCCTGCCCCCGGTAAAGGATACGCGCATCGTGCTGTTTGTTTTGATAAATGTCTGCTCTCATGTCTTCCGACTTTTGTTAGGGCAAATATGGACAAATTCTTTCAGTACCAACTGTGTTGGGCATCTCTATCTTTGTTGCCCGTTTTATCATGCAAAAATATATGCGCGTTACCCTTATTCAATCCACGGTCCACTGGGAAGACCCGGCAGCAAACAGAGCGATGTTTGCTCAAAAATTAGAAAATGTGACGGAACAAACCGACCTGGTGGTGTTGCCGGAGATGTTCAGCACCGGTTTTTCGATGAATGCAGAAAAACTGGCCGAACCTATGAACGGTGCAACTGTGGTCTGGATGCAACAAGCGGCATCCCGCCTGAATGCCGCGGTTACCGGTAGTTTTATTTGTAAAGAAGGCGCCCGTTTTTTCAACCGACTGCTGTTTGTTCGCCCCGACGGTTCGATGGAGCAATACGATAAAAAACATTTGTTTACCCTGGCCGGCGAGCACAACCACTTCACGGCAGGACAAAAACGCATCACGGTCGAATGGCGCGGGTTTCGAATTTGTCCGTTAATTTGTTATGACCTGCGGTTTCCGGTTTGGAGCCGAAATGCCCGCGGTTCGTTCATCAAGGGGTTGCACCCCTACTATGATGTTTTGCTCTATGTGGCCAATTGGCCCAATCGCCGCGCACACCACTGGCGCGCTTTGCTGACTGCCCGCGCCATTGAAAACCAGAGT
Organism: Saprospiraceae bacterium; assembly: GCA_033762055.1. GTDB lineage: Bacteria > Bacteroidota > Bacteroidia > Chitinophagales > Saprospiraceae > M3007. The sequence goes on along the minus strand of JANRLZ010000105.1, from coordinate 2,446 downwards.
TACGTCGTCGGCGTCAATATTGCCGGCGCCGACGGAAACGGGCTTGAATACACCGGCGATTCGGCGGTGCTGGATTTTTCCGGTCAACGACTTCTTGAAATCGCGGATGGAAAGGAAGCCATCCAAACAGTGGAACTTTCGCTGGAAGCCTTGCATGCCTACCGCGCTCAATTACCCTTTTTGGCGGATGGCGATGTATTTGAGTTTCGGGGATGATTCTGGAGCGGATTTTGGGCCGCTCCAGAATCACCATGCTGGGGGTCTCTGCGAGTTACTTTGGCATGTCGGCAACAGTAGAGGATAATTATGTGGATGATGTCCAGGTAATACCCCTCATGCTCGATTTTCGTCAGGCATTTTACCGTTCAGATAATGACAGGTTTTCCACCTGGCTCTTTGTGGATGCCGGCTATGTTTTCTCTATCACAGGAAACGAAATGGATGTCGAGGGCGAATTTGAATTCGGCGATGGTTGGGGAATCAATTCAGGCATTTCAATCCGACATCATACGTTTTCCAAGGCCGGTTTTGCTCTCGATCTCGGCTGGTTTCGACATACCAGTCGGATGAAATGGCTTCCGCCATCTGAGAAATCAGGACAAAGAGCATGGAATCTCGGTATGGCCCGCTTAACTTTCTTTTTCTGAAAAATTGCTGAAAATATAGTCTTCGCAGCCAGTTTACCGGCCAATCAAACCTTCAATAAAAAATGGGTTTGGTTGGCCGTTGTTTTTCTACCTTTGCATCCCGTAACAAGCAAAACGTGCAATGACGAAATACATTTTTGTTACGGGCGGCGTCACCTCTTCGCTCGGAAAAGGCATTTTATGTGCCAGCCTCGCCAAACTTCTGCAAGCGCGCGGTTTTTCAGTCACCATTCAAAAATTTGATCCCTACCTCAACGTAGACCCCGGTACGCTCAACCCTTATGAGCACGGCGAATGTTATGTCACCGACGATGGCGCCGAAACCGACCTCGACCTCGGCCATTACGAGCGTTTCCTCAATATTCCCACCTCCCAATCCAACAACGTCACCACCGGACGAATTTACCAAACCGTCATCGAACAGGAGCGCGCCGGCGCCTTTCTGGGCAAAACCGTACAGGTAATTCCCCACATCACCGACGAGATCAAACGCCGTATGCTGCTGCTCGGCCAAACCGGACAGTACGACATTGTACTGACTGAACTGGGCGGCACGGTGGGCGATATCGAATCCCTGCCTTATGTGGAATCGGTGCGGCAACTTCGCTGGGAACTGGGGCGCGAGCATTCGCTGGTCATCCATCTTACGCTGGTGCCTTTTCTCAATGCCGCCAAGGAATTAAAAACCAAACCCACGCAGCACTCGGTCAAAGAGTTACTCAGTCTGGGTGTTCAACCCGATATTCTGGCCTGCCGCACCGAACATCCGCTCAATATTGACATTCGACGCAAAATGGCGCAGTTTTGTAATGTTGAAACGGCCTCAGTTATCGAAATGATTGATGCGGAAACCATTTACGATGTCCCCCTGCTTCTGCTCAAGGAACGCCTCGATTCGGTCGTCATTTCAAAATTACACCTCAAAGACACCAAGGAACCGAACCTCAATTCCTGGAAAAATTTCCTGGGAAAACTCAAAAACCCGCTTCACGAAGTCAAAATCGGACTCATCGGAAAATACAATGAGTTGCCCGATGCCTACAAATCTATCTACGAGGCTTTTATCCACGCCGGCGCAGTCAACGAATGCAAAGTCCGTGTGGTACCGGTTCATGCCGAACAATTGGAAGGCAGTTATAAAGACGTCAGCAAATCGCTCTCGCACCTGAACGGTATTTTGGTGGCGCCAGGGTTTGGCGAACGCGGTATAGAAGGCAAACTGACCGCCATTCGTTACGCCCGCGAAAACAATATTCCATTTTTCGGTATCTGCCTCGGTATGCAAACGGCATGTGTGGAATTTGCCCGGAATGTCCTGCATCTCAACGGCGCCGCCAGTACGGAGGTAAATCCCGATACGCCGCATCCGGTCATTGCCATGATGGAAGAACAAAAAAAGATTACCCAAAAAGGCGGTACCATGCGACTCGGCGCTTATGCCTGCGAAGTAAAAAAGAAATCAAAGGCTTTCGAAGCATATAAAACAGCCCAAATCAGCGAACGCCACCGCCACCGCTGGGAATTCAACAACCAATACGCCGATACATTTGAAAAAGCCGGCATGATAGCCACGGGTATCAATCCGGAAACCCGACTGGTGGAAATCGTCGAACTACCCGAACACCGCTGGTTTGTCGGGGTGCAGTTTCACCCCGAACTCAAAAGTACCGTGGAGAACCCCCATCCACTCTTTGTGGCTTTTGTAAAGGCATCTATGGGATAAATCTGGCGTTTCTCAAGGCTAGTGGTGAACCAACTTAGTATCTAAAAAATTGGCGGCTGCTTTTAGTGTCTGTTTT
>JANRLZ010000104.1:0-15337 GCA_033762055.1 Saprospiraceae bacterium | reverse complement strand
GAAGGCGGCAGCGACTTGCTGCATCAGTTTATCAAACTGGGACTAGGGGATGAAATACACCGGCTTGAGCATCCGATGCAACTGCATAGCGGCGTTGCAGCACCGGTTTTGCCGGCCAATGCCAAATTGCTGGATGAATTTCAGATTGCTCAAGACCGTGTTTGTACTTTTGCGCGCGACTTTTGACAAAGTCATTCACCATGAAAAGCACCAAACTCGGACTTAAACTACCGACCGATCCAAGATGGGTCAATCTGGCGGAAATTGACCTGGGTGAAATCCTCACCGATCACGCCTACTGTGAGCAAAAAGCCGCTACTGCCTGCATTTCGCTCATACAGGCTTATCCCGATCGGCTGGAATTGGTAGAAGGGCTGGCCCCGGTGGTCACCGAAGAGTGGGGGCATTTCAGGATGGTGTTGTCGGAGTTGAAGAAGCGAAGCCTGTTGTTGGGCCGTCAGCGAAAAGACGAATATGTCAATCAACTGCTGACTTTTCAGCGCAAAGGATTGACTCGGGAAACTGCATTGCTTGATCGGCTACTGATTTGTGCCATGATAGAAGCCCGCAGTTGCGAACGATTCCGTTTGTTGTCGTTGTATTGTGCAGAAGAAGAATTGCGCGGCTGGTACCACAAATTCATGGTCTCTGAAGCCGGACATTATCGCCTTTTTCTCGATTTGGCCATCTTGTATTTTGGCAAAGAAACTGCATTGGAGCGCTGGCGGGAGTGCCTGCTGTACGAGGCAGCCATCATTAAAAACCTGCCCGCCCGAGGCGACCGGATGCACTAAACCTGATCTTCGGTATTCAAATGTTCTCCTTTTGAAAATCCTGCTCCTGCGTTTTTCTTCCATTGGCGACATTGTGCTCACCACCCCGGTAGCGCGATGTATAAAACTACAATTGGGCGCAGAAGTCCACTTTCTGACAAAATCCGCATTTAGCGGCATTTTGACGCCCAATCCACACATTGACAAGGTTTATTCTTTCGAAAAAGATATTTCCGGGGAACTTGTCGGACAATTAAAGGCAGAACGCTACGATGTTGTAGTGGACCTGCACAACAATTTGCGCAGTATGCGCCTGAAATGGGCCTTGCGCCGCCCTTCGCGCTCCTTCAATAAATTAAATTGGGAAAAATGGCTGCTCGTTAACCTGAAAATCAATCGTATGCCGGACCTGCACATCGTACAGCGTTACCTGGATGCCGCCGGGCATTTAGGCGTGAAATATGATGACGCCGGACTGGATTATTTTATTCCGGAGGAGACAAACCTGGATGGTGTGCCTTTACCTGACCATTCCTTTGTTGCCTTTGTTATCGGCGCCACACACGCCACCAAACGACTTCCCGAGGAAAAAATCGTGGAAATTTGCCGGTTGATCCAACAACCCGTCGTTTTGCTGGGTGGCAAAGTCGAAGCAGAAGTCGGCGCAAGGGTGGCCCAAGCGGCCGGGAGGCATGTTGTCAATCTTTGCGGTGTACTTTCCTTGCACCAGTCTGCGCTTGCACTGCAACGTTCTTTCAAGGTGATTGCCCATGATACCGGCTTGATGCATATTGCTGCAGCACTGCGCAAACCCCTGGTAACTGTTTGGGGGAATACCACACCGGCGTTTGGAATGTGGCCCTTTTACCCAACGGGTTACGCATTGAATACGTCTGTGCAAATAGCCGGGCTTTCGTGCCGTCCTTGCTCAAAAATCGGTTTTGATCGTTGTCCGCGCGGACATTTCAAATGCATGCGCGATATTGCGCCCGCTTCGGTCGCCGACGCCTTGAAATCAACCTGAAAACCGCCATTTGAAAATTGACAGAAATGCCCTGAAACTGCCAAAATCCATTTTTTATGAAAAAGCCGCCCCCGGCTTGGTGGGCAAATCTGGATTTTGCTCTACATTTCGCCGACAAAGCGGCCAACCGGCTTTTTCACCCTTCCGGAGATGAGCCAGAATCCGAAGTCAATCAGTTCAATGTCAATAATTATGAACATTAGAAAACTACTCCTCCTTCTTGCTGCGTCTTTGAGCCTTGCTGGTCTGAATGCTCAGGACATCCACTTTTCTCAGTACAACATGTCACCCATGACCCTCAACCCTGCCAATATCGGCGCGTTTGAGGGTACCGCGCGCATTGGCGGTATTTACCGTGGCCAGTGGTCCAGTGTAATTGAAAATAGAAAAGGTTTTAAAACCCCTTCCCTGTGGGTAGATGCCCCGATCATCACCGGTTTTCGCAAACGCGACTGGGTGGGCGTCGGGCTTGTGTTTTTTTCCGACAAAGTCGGTGCGGGTGGTTTGACGCATACAGCGGCCAAATTGGGCGCTTCGTATCACCTCGCTCTTGATAAAAAGGGCAATGCGTACCTGACCATTGGCGCACAATACGGGCAGGCCGGACGCCGCATCAATCCGGGCGATTTGAAATTTGAAGAAGGCTATTTAAATGCCAACCCCAACGGAACTTATAACAGTGGCGCTGCCGTGGATTTTGTCAACCAGAGAGATCCCAAATCCGACTGGAGCGATATTGACGGCGGTATTACGTTGCGCGCCAAACTCAATAAAAGGATGGATATGAGCATTGGCTACGCCATGTACCATATCGGCAAAGGCCGTTATGGCCTGCTTGGTGGCGGCGGTGGTACCGGTGGCGGCAATCCGCAGCCGAGCAACGATGAAATTGCACGTCGTTCGGTGGTAAGCGGTTTGTTTAATATTAAACTGAACAACAAACTCACGGTCGGCCCATCATTCATGTACCAAACCATGAGCGGCGCCGACGAGATCAGCCTGCAAGCCCTGGGCTCTTACCTGTTTAATGCGGAAAAAGACATTGACCTCAACTTCGGTTTGGGTTATCGCCTCACCGGCGGCGATGCTTTGTACCCCATGATCGGCGCGCGCTATAAAAACCTGCGGGTTGGACTTGCTTACGACGTCAACATCAGCGACCTGAGCGCAGAAACCAACTACCGCGGCGGCTTCGAAATTGCAGCCAACTACATCATCAAAATCTACAAACCGGCCGTGGTGAAAACCAAGGTGCTTTGCCCGCGTTTCTAAAAAACGCAACACCTGCCGGATTCAGATTCAAGTATTAACCATTCAAGGCGCGAAGCCGTATGCATAAAATGAAAAAATACATCTCCTTCCTCCTGTTTTCCGTTTGGATGGCCGCTGCCGTTTCGGCGCAGCCGCTCAATCGCTCCACTCCGGAGGCCAACTTAAAATCTGCTCAGGAAGCAGAAGCCAATGGCAACTACTACGCAGCAGCCGAACTCTACGAAAAATACCTCTCGGAAAACAAATCCGACAAGGCCATCACCGCCAAAGTAGCCAAACTCAATTACGACTTGCGCGATTTTGAACGGGCGGAAAAGTCATTCAACCGATTAGTGAGCCGCGATCGCAAGAAAGAATTTACGGAATTGAAATACTGGCTCGCCATGAGCATGAAATTCAACGGTAAATACGCAGAGGCCGTGGAAGTTTTTAATGAATACATCCAGGACGGCGCCGACGAAGCGCTCAAAGTTTCTGCCAAGCGTGAAATTGCAGGTTGCGAACTGGCACGTAAAATGAAACAGCCCGAAAACCTGATCGTAGGAAATATGGGCAAAGAAGCCAATAACCCCAACTACGACGGCTCACCCTCGTACAGCGCCGGCGAATTATACTTTACATCCATGCGCTCGAAAGAGGTGATCGTACTCAACGGCAAGGAAGGCGACTGGTACACCAAAGTTTATACTACCGCTAAATCAGGCGCCGAATTTGGCGAGCCCGAACCACTCGGCACCCAGATCAACCGCGAAGGATGGCACCAGGGCAATGTAAGTATTACACCCGACGGTAAAACCATGTACTTCACCCGGGCGCAACTCGTTGAGAAAGGTCAGGATTTACTGGAAAGCAAAATTTTTGTCTCCTCCAAAGGTTCCGACGGATGGGGCGCCGCAAACGAAGCCACCGGTGTAAACGGTGATTTTATCGCCAAACACCCCTGTGAGGGCGAGTTATTTGGTGAAAAAGTCCTCTTTTTCGTCGCTAATATGCCTGGTGGAAAAGGCGGTTACGATCTCTATTATGCCCCTAAAAAGGCAGAAGGTGTTTTTGGCCTGCCGGTCAACCTCGGTGAGGTGGTCAATACCGCCGGCGACGAGGCTTCGCCTTTTTATCAGGACGGCAAACTCTGGTTCAGCAGTAATGGTCGCCCCACCATCGGCGGCTACGACGTTTTTGAAACACAGTGGAACGGCTCCGTCTGGAGCGAACCAAAAATGTTGCCGCTCGGTGTGAATACCAGCGTTGATGATCTGCATTATGTACGCAACAACGACGGCATGAGCGGCTTCGTTACCAGCAATCGCCCCGGCCCCAACAGCCTGAAAAGTAAAACCTGCTGCGACGACATCTGGGCCTGGGAAATCGAACGCATCAAAGTGGATTTGCTGGCAAAAACCTTCCGTCTGAAGCGCAAAGGCGAAAAAGAAAATCAGCCGCTAAAAGGCTGTGTGGTTACCATGTTGGATGTAACGGACAAAAAACCGGCCAATGTGGACGAAAAAACCAACCTGGCAGCCAATGAATTCCCCTTTACCCTGCTGCCGGAAAAATCGTACATGGTGATCGCCAATGCAGAGGGCTATAAGCCGGATACGGTCACATTCAATACCAACGGTATTAAAAAAAGCGCCAGCATCGAGAAAAAACTCACACTTCGACTGCTGCGCCGTGAACCGGAATACGATACCCTGCGCATCAATGAACCGATTCGTCTCGATAACATTCTCTACGATTACGACAAGGATAACATCCGTCCCGACGCCGAACCGGATTTGCAGAGCGTCGTGGATCTGATGAAAAAATATCCCGACATGAAGATTGAATTGTCCTCACACACCGATGCGCGTGGTAATGACGCATACAATGAAGACCTCTCACAGCGCCGCGCCAACTCGGCGGTAGCCTGGATTGTTGGAAAAGGGATATCTGCCGACCGGATTGTTGCTAAAGGATATGGAGAAAAACAACTGCTCAACGCATGCTCCAACGGCGTTGAATGCAGTGAGGAGGATCACCAGCTCAACCGTCGAACCGAATTTAAAATCACGGCAGGGCCAACCAGCATTGTGATTGAAAAAGTGGAAAAACGTGAAAAAAAACCAGCTTCCGGAGGCGGTAAACAAAGTGTACGCCCGAATTTTTTTTTGGGGAATTAATCCGGAATCAAACCTTTACTGAATTTGTAAACACGGGCTTTGCCGAAGGCGAGGTCCGTGTTTTTTATTCCGACACCCTGCCGCCCAATCCCGCAGATCTGGAAATGCGTTTTGATGACGACACGCTTTTTTTTGGCGATGCAGTAGCCGGTGATGAAGTACTGGCTGAATATATTTTTACCAATACCGGCAAACGCGACCTTGAAATAGACATTGTGAGTGTCTGCGAATGCATACAGGCCGAATGGCCGCACGAAAAAATCGCGCCCGGAGAAGCCGGCTTGATTCGTATCGTCTACGACACACGAAACCGGGCCGGAGAGAACAAAAAAACCATTGACGTGGTGTTTAAAAACCTGGATACAGAAGGTTACCCGTTGGTCAAACAGATTTTCCTGGAAGGCAGGGTGATCAAAAAATAGGTGATGTGGAACAGGGTGTCATTCCAAACAAGTAGCAGAAATACTTGTTTTACAAGGAAACTGCAATTTTGCTATTTTTACGCCCAAATTCAATCAAAATATGTCAGCAACCGAGCATCAGGACCTTCTTCAACGTGTTGAATCCGCGCTGAGTACCATTCGCCCGCATCTTTATGTAGACGGCGGCGACGTTGAGTTGGTGGAAGTGACCGACGATATGCACGTTAAAATACGGTGGAAAGGCGCCTGCGAATCCTGTTCCATGTCAGGAATGACCCTACGTGCCGGTATTCAGGAGGCCGTTCGCAACAAAATCCCGGAAATCGTCGGGGTGGAAGCGGTGAACTGACCCGCTCAGTTCCATTTCATTCTGGCCTGCAACTTCCACACCCTTTCCTTGCCGGTGATACCCGAATCAGTTACTGCTTGCAAGGTGTGAGTTTCTTCCATGCGCGCATCGAGGCGCAACCAGTCGTTCACCCGCCAGTGTAAATTCACGTACCAGCGAGCGCCCCTTCCGGAAAATGCCGGGATTGAAATGGCGGCAAAAAGATCATTTTCAAACGCATAAACCCGCGAATCATAATCGTCGGTGTCGAAAACCGCATAACGCAGTGCCGCAGAAACCGGGCTTCCCAACGGCTTGATGACTGCTTCCTGATACGCCACAAATCCCAGGGCTGGACGATTTTCCCCGATTTTATAGGTAGTCCATTCCACGCGGCTTCTCAGTTCTAAAGATTTGATGACCTTATAGGCCGAGTGCAGACGCAGTCGGTTGCGGCGCGCGTCCACCAGTCCAAAAGGCTTGTTCATATCGTCGTTGCGCTGTTTGGTCTCCGATTGCCACAGCGCATACACCGAGAAATTGCGGCTTTGGGTCCACAACACCCTTGTCAGGTATTCACGCCCCTGCGAAGGTGCATCCACGCCAAATCGCAGCCAGGGATGCCGCCATACGTCGGCATAGACATTGACCTGCCAACGCCGCACCCAACGGATATCGGCGCCGAGGTACAATCCTTGTTCATTGCTGGCGCCTGACACCTCTGCAAACGGATTGCCATAAATGGATTGATAGTCCTTGCCCAGCGAACGATGTACGGCGGTGAACGTGACATGGCGATCTGCAGAAAAGAGCAGGCCGTTTACCGCTGCTACTCCGCCGTTGTCACTCCGCGCGGTTTCACCAAATAAAAACAGATTACGCCAGCGATAATGGTAATCAAGGCTGAGGCCTCCGAGCGTTTTTCCCCGAAAAACATAACGACGATACGGTTCCGGACTGGGATTCCAGGGCTTATCATAATAAATATACAGCCCGTTGGCGGTGATCTGTCCGCGCTTGCCAAGCAAGGTGGCAGAAAGTCCGCCCACTTGTTCGCGTAATTGTTTTTCATCTTCCACCTCACTGAGGGTGCGGTGATAGCCGGAGGTTTGCAGGGAAGAAAATTCAATTTCAGGCGTTTCAAAATCCAGTTGATCCGCTTCCTGAATATTGGCGTCGCGACGGCGGTTGGAGTAAAGGGCGGTGACTTCGATGTGCTTGCCAAAAGCGAGTGTGGTGGCCGCGCCCCGAAAAAAATAGGTTTCGCCAAAAGCGCCGTAGGCATTCAGTTTGCGCCCGCCCCGTGCTACCGATACCGTTTCTGCCGATTTGCCGGGGGCGAATCCGGTTTGCAACAACAAACCTTGTCCCATTCGTGCTGAATAATCGCCAAGGGCAACTACCCGCACAGTTTGGTTCCAGTTTTGTACGAAGAGATGCGCGCTGTAAAAGTCGAAACCCTGAAAACGGGCACTGGAATCGCTGACATTGCCCGTGGAATCCGTCACGGGCAGGTATTCCCGGCCAAAAAAGCGTTCGCCCGCATCATTTTCCATCGTCAATCCAAAACGCAAACGATTGTCGTAAACATGGCGATAACGCAAGGCCCAGGCGTTGGGTTCGCCCATTGCTCTGTCGGTATCGTAATTAGGCGGGTCGGGGCGCGCCCAACGTAGAAACAATTCGTTGTCTCCTTTTCGAAAGCCCTGGATCAGGCGGGTATTACGCGTGTCGAGGCCGGTATGGATGCGGGTGAATTGCAGGATGCGGCGGATATCGGCGATTTCCCAGTTTGGAACAGCCTGCAACTCATATTCGCTCAAAAAAGGGCCGAATTGTGCGCGGTAGGATAAAAAACTTTCCACCTGTAACTTGTTGAGCAGGTGCAGTGCGATCAGGTCTTCCCGGCTGAGCGTGTTCAGATTTAGCGGCCGGTCGCGCAAGAGTTCCAGGTTTTCCAGGAATTGTTGGGCATCTGATTCGGAAGCCGATTCATTGTCGCGGAAAAAATTTTCGAGCAGTTCGTCATCGTTCTGCGCCTTTAGCGGGATAATAACGCTGCCGCAAAGCAGCAGGAAAAGGGCGTTTCGTTGTAAGAAACGGGTATTTGAAAAAAAAATCTTCCTGATTTGTGTAATCAATCGCGCAAACTGCGTCATAAGCCGGGTTTTTTCGGAAACAATGTTAGGGCGAAAAATTCGTTTGAGCGAGGTTTTTTACAACGTGCAATTTATGTACGCAACAAAGTGCCGAAATGCCCGCAACTGCTACCTTTGCACATCATTTTTTAACCATTCAACATCACATTTCTCAAACATGAAAAAATCTGTTTTAGGAATCCTTGCCGGCGCAGCCCTTATGTTCTCTATGGCTTCCTGCGGCGAAAAACTGCTTACAGACGAACAGGTGCAAGCCGAAATCCAAAAAGGCTTCGATGCCGGTAAAGCTGCCGTTGAGCAGGAAATGTCCGCCAAATGCGACGCCGAATTTGAAACACGCGTAACTGCCGAACTAGATCGCCTCAAGGCAGAATTCGAAGCGCAAAACGCTGCGCAGTAATCTGCCACCCCCACCCTTCCAATTGCAAAACGCCATCCTTCATTCACTTACCGAAAATTTTCAACTACAATGAATAAAAAAATGCTTCTGGTCGGCGCAGTTGCCGTTGCCGGCTTTTTCTCGCTCACTGCTTTCGACGGCAAAACCCTCGCGCAACAAAAAGAGGAAATCGCCGCTGCCGTAACGGCCAAACTGGATGAATTGCGCGCTGAAAAAACAGCCGAATGTGATGCGCGCATCAACACCGAGGCTACTGCCCGTTTTGAAACCTGGAAAGCCGAAGAAGCCGCCAAGCCGGCGCCTGCTCCGGCAAAAGGCAAATCAAAAGGCAGTTCGAAAGGCCCGAAAGTGGATCCCTTGCCCACCGGTACCAAAACTACGACCGATCCGCAAAAAACACGCGGCGGCGCGGTTCAGCAAGGCAATGTTGAACAACAAAAAGAACGTGGCGGCGCAGTTCAGCAAGGCAACGTAGAACAACAGAAAAAACGTGGTGGTGCAGTAAAACAAGGCGGCGGCAACTAATCAGACGCTTCCAACACCTACCATTAGCAACCAGCGGCCGTCCCACAAGACGGCCGCTGGTTTTTTCAGGAAAAATTACATCTTCCCTGAACTGATTTTTTGTTCCAACACTGGGGAAGAGCGGATCGCGTTGGCTTTTTTCCAGCACTCAACCGCTTTGGCGCCCTGGCCGCTTATCGCGTAGGCATCGCCCAAATGCTCCAGAATGCCGGGGTGTTGATCGCCTCCTCTGGCCAAACTTTGTTCGTAACGTGCGATGGCTCCGGCCACCTCCTTTTTTCCCAGTAAAGCCAGACCGACCTGATCGGTCAGATCGAGACGCAGCCCTGGATTATTGGCGGTCATTAACAAGCCTTGTTCAAGCGCCGGCAAGGCATCGTCGGGACGCGCTTTGATGTTGGCGGCGACACCATAATAATAATACGCCTTGGGCTGGTTGGGGAAAGCATCCATGGCTCGCTCGGCAGTACGCAACATTTCATCGAAGTTCTTTCGAGCAGCCAGCAAGGTCAGGGTGTTGTCCCATACCGCGAACACTGTCGGGTTCAGGTTGATACAGCGGCGGTAACGTTCCAGGGCTTCATCGGGGCGATTGGCATGGTAAAACAGATCGCCTGAAAGACTCCAGGCCTTGGCGTCGTCAGGGTGATTTGTTTCGACCAAAACGCCGAGTTCGAGCAAAATTTTGGTTAATTCCTGGTCCGAACCCTGCTGTATTTTTTGAAAATAAGGCATAATGGCCTTTACCTTTTCATCAATTGGAACGTTGCGGTCTTCAAACAAAGGGCGCAGGGCGACAAGTTTGGAAACATCCGACTTGTTACCTGCCCCGGCCAGTGCCATACGTGCCGCGGGATCGTCAGGACGGCGGCGAAGAATTTCTTCATACGTCATCCGGGCATTGTCTGTGTCGCCGGTCTGTTTGTAGAAATCAGCCAGGCGGTGGCGGTATTTTATTTCCCCCGGATAGGTATCAATCAATTTTTTATACTCGGCAGCGGCTTTTTTGTTGTCGCCCAATCCGACAAACACAATGTGTTTTTTAAAGGCAATATCTTCATTGACGCCTACCAGGGCTTCCCATTTATCGAGCGCTTTGAGCGCTTTTTTGGGGTCTTCATTTTGCAGGCAGAGGTAAGCCAATTGCTCATAAAATTCGGGGGTGTCCGGAAAACGTTTAACCAGGCCTTCATACACCGCAACCGCCTCTGAAATACGCCCGAGCTTTTCATACAAATCAGCCTGGTAAATGCTGTACCACTGGTTGTCGGGGGCTATGGCGACCGCTTTTCCAATACATTGCAAGGCATTGGAAAGGTCCTTAAGCGAAGTATGCGTCCGGGAAAGTCCGTACCAACCGGCGTCGTTTTCAGGGTGATCGTAGGTGAATTTTTTATACAGTTCGAGCGCCTTGTCAAAATGCCCGAGTAAACGTTCCCGTTCGGCTACGAGGAACTGGCTTTGGCGTTTGACTTCCGCCTCGGGAACGCTGGCTTTTACACCTCCAATGGTGTTTTGACCCCAAATAAGGGCAGGAATGAATAACAAGGGGAGGAGTATCTTTTTCATATTGCAAAGATAGGAGCGATTTTTCGATTGGTTCGATTGATCCAGTTGGTTCGATTGATCCGATTGATCCATATCACTTTTATCAGATGTGGATGTTTTGTAAAGATATTTGATGAGCACGAGGAGGAATCTTTTGCTCCCCCGACTGAGGTTCGGTGGTTACAAGATGATAAATGAATACCCCCTCTGCTCCAATCGAATCAATCGAACCAATCATTCAATGGCTTGTACTAAAAGCCAGGCCAGGGCCAGGCCGATCAGAATGGATACAACAATCATGGCGGTTGTGCCGCTGTTTTTGTGTGGTAGCGGGTTGTCCGAATCTATTGCAGCCTCCTGTATTATTTCTCGAGCGCGGTCGGCGTCTTTGGGACGGGTATGCAGACGTACAAAACCCTGGAGATGAGGCGTCACCGACTGTGAAATGGAATTGGCCAGAAAACAATGGATACCCTCCGAGCGAAGGCGCGCCGCTGCAAGCTCTGCCTCCATTACAGAATAGAACTTGGCCACAACTTCGCCTTCGCCCGACCACTCCGGCTCATCATCGAACGCAAAATCATCAAGTATGTCCATGATCTTTGTGATTAATGCCATAATTGCTGTTCATTCCAACAGCATCAACAACAAACGCACCCATTCCGTGTATTGTTTTGCAGATGGATGCAACTGATCGGAGGCCACCAGATCGGGCATCGCAAGTCCCTGGCGCGAAATATCCGTTACATTGACAAATGCGACGCCGTAAGATTCGGTAATGGTACGTTTGGCAGTGTTGTATTGGTCAATTTTTTGCGAAATAAGTGCCGGATTAGCAAACCCTTGTCCGTATGGCGTATAGGCCCAGTCGGGAATCGAAAGGACAATGACGCGATCTTTTCGTTGCCCGGCGCGTTGCAGGGCATACTGAAGCAATGCTTCATACTCTTGCTTAAAAGTCTCAAAGTCGGCATTCTGGTACATATTATTGACTCCAATGCACAGGGTGACCAGACTAAATACGCTGTCGGACAAAACGCTGGACTGGTTGTTTTGTGCCAGCGCGGTTTGCAGGTTGTCGGTACGCCAACCGGTTTGTGCCACAATGTGCAGGCCGCTCACATCCCGCCCGCGACTGCGCAGGCTGTCGGCCAGCTGGTGGGGGAAATTTTGATTCCAGGGGACACCTTGACCCTTCGTATAGGAATCACCGAGCGCGAGAATGTCGGTTTTTTCAGGTGTTGGCACGGTTGGAGGGGGTAGTATAGGCGGTTCTTCGGCTGCATGTCGGCAAAAGAAAAACGCCGGTAGAAAAAAGAAAAAAGGGAGTAAACGCATGATAGAATTTTGCAAAAAAACATTTTACACAAAAAAGAGTTTTTCGATTGGTTCGATTGATCCGATTGGTTCGATTGATCCGATTGGTTCGATTGATCCGATTGGTTCGATTGATCCGATTGGTTCGATTGGTTCGATTTTCAATCAACTTGTAACTCCTGACCTTCAGTCGGGGTAAATTTGTGGCATTACTCCTCCCATCCAACATCTTTACAAAACATCCATATCACTTTTATCGGATGCGGATGTTTTGTAAAGATGTTGGATGAATAATCGAACCAATCGAACCAATCGAAAAATCGAAAAATCGAACCAATCGTATCAATCGAAAAATCGAACCAATCGCTCTGTGAATTACAAAAAAATTGCGCTTTGGCTGGGTATTCCAGCATTCCTGCTTGCTGGCGTTGGCTATCTGGCGGTCGAACATATCTTGCCTTATTCCGGCATCAAACCGATGCGTCGAACCGGCGAACAAATGGCCTGGTACCTGCCGAAAGGCGTTGATCCGTCCAATTATGGTCTGACGTTCGAAAAAATGAGGATACAGACGCCCGACACACTGCAACTCAGCGCTTTGTTGGTGCACGCCAACACCGATACGACCAAAGGAGTCGTCGTGGTTTTACATGGCATTTCAGGTTGTAAGGAAACCCAACTGGAGCGCGCACAACTATTGGCCGAAGCCGGTTATGCCTGTTTGTTGCCCGATCTACGTGCCCACGGTGAAAGCGGAGGCGAATATTGCACCTTTGGTTATTATGAAAAATACGACCTGCAGGCTATCGCCGACACCCTGCAGGCGCGTTTTCCTCGCTTGCCACTGGGCATCTGGGGCGCTTCGCTGGGCGGCGCCATTGCTTTGCAGGGTATGGCCGCTGACCCTCGTTATAACTTCGGTATTGTGGAAAGCACTTTTCACGATTTTAAAATGGTGGCTATGGAATTTGGCGCCGACTGGTTTTTCGGCCTGCGCAGCCATTGGATGACGGATCGTGTGCTGGAAAATTCAGGAAAAATTGCCCGTTTCGACCCGTTTTCCATCCAGCCTGCACGGGCCGCACAACAAATAACCCGCCCCGTCCTGTTCATGCATGGCGACAAAGATTCCCGGATTCCCATGTGGTTTGGAGAAAGAAACTACGAGGTTTGTCCCGCACCCGGTAAGAAGTGGCGTAAAGTGCAGGGCGCCGGGCATAACAACCTGTGGCGGGTAGCCGGCGAAAGCCTGTGGCAAGAAGTCAGGCTTTTTTTGGCGGAGCAAAGTCGGAGGTAATTGTATCTTTGACTTCCATTCGCCCTAATTTATGCGCACTGCCGTTTTAGTCGGTTTGTTGTTCGTCTTTGCAAAAACTACATTGCTCGCCACCCATATTGTCGGCGGGGAAATTACGTACCGTTGCCTCTCTAACGAATTGTACGAAATCACCCTGACTGTTTACCGCGACTGTTACAACGGTGTGCCCGATTTTGACAACCCGGCTATTATCGGGGTATATGAAAACTCACCCGACAGTATATTAATCAAAAAACTCTCCCTCGGGTACAACACTTTCAGTAACGACACCCTGCCTGTCGTGTTGAATAACCCTTGTCTGACCGCCCCGCCGAATGTGTGTGTTCACAAGGCTACCTACCGCATTATTACCACGCTGCCTTTTAATCCGGTCGGGTATCTACTTGTTTACCAGCGCTGTTGTCGCAACCGGCTGATTCGGAACCTGCCCGACCCCTTGAATACGGGCATTTCTTTTGTTGCCGAAATATCACCTGAAGCGCAAATGCAATGCAACGATGCCGCCACGTTTATCAACTGGCCACCGGTTGCTATTTGTGTGCACCAGCCCATTGATTTCGACCATTCCGCCACCGACCCCGATGGCGATTCATTGGCTTACCGACTTTGCACGCCTTACAATGGCCCCGATTCGCTGCGTCCGGTGCCCAATCCGCCGTATGCGCCGCCTTTTGAAGAATTACTCTGGCTGGATCCGCCCTACAACCTGAGCAATCTCCTTGGCGGCGACCCGCTTACGATTGATCCGATGACCGGATTTATGACCGGTATACCACATACCATCGGCAATTTTGTCGTGGGAGTTTGCGTAGATGAATTTCGCAACGGTGCGCTGCTTTCCACAACCCGGCGCGATTTTCAGTACAACGTCGCCGATTGCGGTGAGCCCAATGCAGCATTCTTTTTGCCGGATATTCAATGCGACGACCTGACAGTGCAGTTTATCAACCAAAGCGCCAATTCCTCTACATTTCAATGGTATTTTGACTGGGAAAACGACCTTTCGGCCACCGCGACGTCCTTTTCCACGAGTTATACGTATCCGGACACCGGACTTTATACCGTTGCGCTGATTGCTGCGCCAGGGCTGCCTTGCGCCGATACATTTTTCCAACAGATTCATTTGCTGGAAACCACCGGAACCTTGCTGGCAGGGGTGTCGCCACCGGAGATCATGGCCGGCGAATCGGCACAACTCAACGCCGAATTACCGGGCGCTGAACAATTTGTATGGTCGCCCGGGGAAAATTTGTCGGATCCGACTATTTCAAATCCCGTCGCCACCCCTCCAAAAACTACGACCTTCACCGTTATTGCCAGTTTTGCGAATGGCTGCTCACGTGCCGATACGGTACTGCTTCGGGTGATTCCGCCACCCTGTGATGAACCATATTTGTTTTTCCCCACCGGCTTTTCGCCCAACGGCGATGGCGAAAACGACGTGCTTCAACTCGAAAGCAATATCGAATTGATTGAAGTGTACTGGGCCGTTTACAATCGCTGGGGTGAAAAAGTGTTCGAAGCAAATCGATTGTCCGACGCCTGGGATGGCGCCTATCGCGGACAGGAGCAACCGATGGAAACGTATGGCTATGTACTGCGTGTGCTTTGTTCCGACGGCCAACCGGCATTGATCCGGCAGGGAAATGTGACGCTGTTGCGGTGATGGCAATCGTTTCTATCCTGTTTTAGGAATGGGTGAATAATTACTTAGCATACAAATCACCAAAACCCTGGTTTACAACGCCACCATGACAAAACGTCTGCTTTTTATCCTGTTGCTGGCGCCTGCCGGCCTGTTCGCTCAAATGTGGAACGGACAGGACACCCTGTACGGCAACGAATGGATCCGGTATCATCACCCTTATTTCAGGATAAAAATAGCCGAAGACGGAATCTATCGCCTCGATTATGCCGCTTTGCAGGCAGTCGGTTTCCCATTAGCCAATGTACCGGCGGCGGAATGGCAATTGTTCAAAAACGGTATACAGGAGCCAGTTTTTACCAGCACCGACGGACTTTTCAGCAACACCGACTACCTGGAATTTTCCGGAGAAAAAAACCGCGGTGAGGTGGATTATTTTCTCTTTGA
>JANRLZ010000103.1:0-15819 GCA_033762055.1 Saprospiraceae bacterium | reverse complement strand
AACCTACCGCTCAACCAGCAAATCCTGTACCCGACGGGGGCGGCGAAGGGTTTCCCAGAAAAAACCATCGAGCTTTTTGGGATCTTTACCTGCTTGTTTCATCGGGATGAATTTGCCGGTAGGTTGTTGGTAAAATTTGATGCTTTCCACCTTGTTATCGCCAAAAAAGAGGCGCATTTCTGAACAAGCGGTTTCGTTCAGACCGATGTAGGCGCGTTTATCATCGAGGGCATAATAAACGGCCTGCGCATTGCCTTCGACCAGCATTTCCCGGGCCTGATCGTCGCGAAAATAAACCGTTGAGTTGCGTCCTTTGATCTGGTTAAACAACACCCCGTCTTCCGAGTTGATGACCAGCGCGTTCTGGCGCAGCCACAGGCGGTCGAGTTTTTTGTCTTTCAACAGCATTTTTATCGTATCGCCGGAAAACTGGGAGGTGTCAGACCAAATGAGCGGCAAATTCGTCAGTTTGTAAAACCAGAAAATGGAATCGGCACTGCTGAAAGTAAGCGAATCACATACGGCTTGCAGGTCGCGTTTATAAATCCGAACATCGCGATGTGCAATGAGTTCACGGACATCGCTCGACGTGTCCGGTTTTAAAGAGGTGAGCGTGTCGGCACTCATAAAAAGTGTATCGCCGTCAATCAGGCTTTTCATCATGGGCCGACCGGCGGCGGCCTTTTCGCCAAACCCGCCGAATGCGTTGAGGTATTGTGATTTTTTATTGTAATCCATGCGCCACGACAAAACCGTATAATCGCTGGAAGTATCCTGCCAGATGACACTTCCGAGTGCCACGCCATTTCCGAGTACGTCGTTGAAATCGAGCGAATCGGCCTCGATGATGTTGGGCGGATCGCTCACCCAGCCGCGTCCTGTGAGCTGGTAAATTTTGTTGCGGCTGTCATATCGAATCTCTTCCCCGCGGATGTCGCGCGTGCTGTCGCGGAAATAGGCGTTGCCGCGCAGGGTGGTTTTTTCGGTTTCTGAATTATATCGGATCACATCAGCATCGGCATTTTCACCTTTGGCCGGATTTTCAATGTGCGCATCACCTTCCAGGGTATATTCTTTCAGATTGCCCTCATAACGCATCTTGCGCGCCCGTCCTCGCTGCCCCTCTTTTTCGTATTGCGGATTCTGGTCGAAGGAGGCAAAATCGTTTTCCATATCGTAAAACCCGCCTTCGGTGTAAATCCTGCTTTCCCGCTGACTAATCAGCGTAGGAGCGACAAAGCGCACCAGCTGGGCCTCGGTGTTGTAGGTCATCGTATCGGTTCGCATGGTAAATTCGGGGTCGGTTACCACTACATCGCCTTTCAAATACACTTCTTTTTGCTCTACGAAATAGTAGCCTCTCCGGCTTACAACCTGACTTTTGTCGTTGGTCATGGTAGCGCCGGTGGTGTAGGTGGCAATTTTATTACCGGTGTCGTACCGGAGTCGCTGGGTGAATAGTTTTTGTTTGCCGTTGATCAAAACCACTTCATCAAACAGGTCGCTGATTTTTGTGGCAGCGTTGTAGTGCGCCGAATCGGCAAAGGCTTTCACCGTGTCGCCTTGCGCGATGACGACACCGCCGCGCAGGATGGCAAAGTCCTGATCGAGTATCGCCGTGTCGCAATAAACCAGCGTATTTTCCTGTCGCATGCGCACGTTTCCGCTTAGTTTCTGGATTTCGCGGCCGTTTTTGAAAAAATATTCAATGATGGCAGCCGTCTCGATTTTAAGTTTTTGGGTGTCGGAGGCCGCCGGAGCGGCGGGTCGAACAGGCGCTTCGGGCTGCGGGGTAGTTTGGCCGGGGAGCAATGTTTGAAAAATAAATAACAGCGCAGCAGGCAGCAAACGCAGCCCCGCAGTTTTCAATGCAAGTTTTTGATGTTTCAATGTATTGTATTTCAACGATTTAATATTGTTTTTCCAATCCGGAAGGGCGGATCCGCATTTTGCCTGCAAAAGTAAAACTTTCTTTCTCCCTACCTTTCAACCCAAAATTGCATTTACCCATGTTCCGCTCCTCTTTTGTTGGCATTGTTGCCACTTTGCTTATTCTGTCGGTTGGCTTGTCTTCCTTTTGTCCGACTGCTCCTGCCTGCAAAGTGACAACGCCTGAATGGGGCTTTTTTGCACATAAACGCATCAACCGCCTCGCCGTTTTGACGCTCCCGCCGGAAATGATGGTATTTTTTAAACCCAACATTGATTATCTGACCGATCATGCCGTTGATCCCGATATGCGGCGCTATGCCTCCAAACACGAGGCGCCACGGCATTACATTGACCTTGATAACTATGGCGAACCACCCTATCCGAATCTGCCCCGGCAATGGACCGACGCCCTGATGGCCTACACGGAAATTTGGACAGTAAACGCCGCAGGCGATACATCGCTGCTGATCGGGCCGAAAAAAATGGTGGCTGATGTTTGGCAGCGCGATTACAAACAGTGGTTTAACCGCCAGCTGATGCCACGTTTTTATCAGGATGACAATAGCCTCGATCCTGATTCGCTGCGGGTGTTCTGGGAAAAAACGGGGGGTAAAAAGTCCATTCAGGCGGCATTTTATCAGGAACATTTATCAGAACACGGCACCCTGCCCTGGAATTTGCAACGCATGCAGCGCCAACTCACCGAGGCGTTCCGGCAGCGTGACAGCCGACGGATTCTAAAAATTTGTTCCGACATGGGGCATTACATCGGCGATGCGCATGTACCGCTCCATACCTGCAGCAATTACAACGGGCAAAAAACCGGTCAACACGGCATCCACGGCTTCTGGGAAAGCCGGATTCCTGAACTTTTTGCCGATGAATCGTACGATTATTTTGTGGGCAAACCAGCGTATGTGGAGCGCACGGAAGACTGGTTTTGGGAGATGGTGCTGGCTTCCAATCAAATGGTTGACAGCGTTTTAAGCATTGAAAAGGGATTGCGGCGTTCATTTCCGCAAGATCGGCAGATGTGCCCGGATATGCGCCTCGGAACGATGGTTGTAACGCCTTGCCGTGATTTTGCCGCTGCCTATCAGGATGCCCTCAATGGCATGGTAGAGCGACGAATGCGCGCCGCCATCCATGCTGTTGGTAGCGCCTGGTACACGGCCTGGGCCGATGCCGGTCAGCCGGATTTGACAAAAATGAATGTGCCGGTTTTAAGCGAGCAAGAACGAAAAGAAGAAGAACAACTGCGCAAAACTTTTGAACAAGGCCGCATTCTGGGTCGGGCTGAGGAGCATTAAAAATTTCGTTTTGGCCTGAATCGCCCGTTTTTTACGTTGTAAGCCTCATCTTATATCCTTCATCACAAAACCGAACGACATGATGATTCGCCTGCTGCTGCTCTTCCTTTCTTTTTTTACTGCTGCCCTGTCGGCTCAAACCGACACCTTGCGGCTGATTTTTGCGGGTGATATTATGGGACATGCTCCGCAAATTACCAGTGCACAAACGGGGAAAAACCAGTACGATTACACCCCATGTTTCAAATATGTCAAACCCCTGTTGGAAGATGCCGACATCGCCATCGGCAACCTCGAACTCACCCTGCCCGGTAAACCGCCGTACACGGGTTATCCCATGTTCCGGAGCCCCGATGCGCTGGCAAGCGCCCTGAAAGGCGCTGGTTTTGACATCCTGGTGACGGCCAACAACCACTCCAACGATGCGCGTGGCCCTGGCGTAACAGCCACCATTGAAACCCTTCGAAAAGAAGGTTTTTTGCAAACCGGTACTTTCAAAAACCAGCGCGACCGCGATGCCCTTTACCCCCTGATGATTTATAAACACGGGTTTAAAATCGCCTTGCTCAATTACACCTACGACACAAACGGCGTTCCGACAGAAGCGCCGACCATTGTAAATCTGATTGATAAAGAATTGATTGCCAATGATTTGGCAGAGGCTCGGGCACGAAAACCGCATTACATCATTGTGGTCATGCATTGGGGATTGGAATACCAGTTGACCGAAAATGCCAACCAGCGCGACCTGGCAAAATTTCTTATTCAAAACGGCGCCGACATGATCATCGGCAGCCACCCGCACGTCGTACAGCCCATTCGGATGGAGCGTGCTACCTTGCCCGACGGCACGGAAAAAGAGGCGCTGGTGGTGTATTCGCTCGGCAATTTTATTTCCAACCAGCAACAACCGCATACCGACGGAGGCATTCTTTTCAAAGTGGATTTATTGAAACGAAAGGGCTCGCCTGAAGTGCGTCTGGGCGAGCACGGCATGATTCCCGTATGGCGTTATATCCACAAGCCTGCCAGCGGGAAAACGACTTTTTTCGCCCTGCCCGTTTCGCAGGTGGAGCGCAGCGCCGATCTTGTGCCGGGTATGCCGCTATCCGCTCAGAATACCCTGCTCAGATATGCCGAAGGATTGCGGAAACGCATCAAATTTCGGGAGATAAAAAGTTGATCGGCAAGTGTTTATGAAGTTTGGATAATTTTAAACATCCCGGTTGTCGAATTCCCTCGTTTTTTCCTCACCTCTTCTTGATTTATGTTTAAAAAGTTTGCTCAATTTATCGCCGGAGAAATTCTGAACCTTTCGGTAGGGTACCTGGCCGGTTTAACCGCATCCAGCCTTGTTTCCCGCTTTTTTGTCAAGAAAAAACTGGTCAATTTATGGGGACTGGCTGCCCAGCGGGAAGCCGTTAGCAGGCAGGACTATGAATGGATCATGTTTGGCGTTTCTTATACCATCGGGTTGATCGTGATGCTCGTTGTCAGCTTTTTGATCAAAAAATGGCGCGGCGACAAAGACGCGGCTTGATATTCATCCTTTTACCACATTACTTAAAGATATGGATCGTCCTTATGTTTATTACGATTTTACGATCAGCCTTTGTTCACAGTGTCTGCGTCGGGTAGACGCCAAAATC
This sequence comes from Saprospiraceae bacterium, assembly GCA_033762055.1. Taxonomy (GTDB): domain Bacteria; phylum Bacteroidota; class Bacteroidia; order Chitinophagales; family Saprospiraceae; genus M3007. The sequence continues at coordinate 10,928 of JANRLZ010000103.1, read as the reverse complement.
GTGTTTGAAGATGAAAAAGTGTGGATGTTGAAAAGATGTCCTTCACATGGCGCTGAAAAAACACTCATAGCTACCGATATCGAATATTACCGCAGTACGCGCAACTACGCCAAACGCAGCGAAATGCCCCGGCGTTTTAACACCCGTACGCACTACGGTTGTCCGTACGATTGCGGACTTTGTCCTGACCACGAACAACATTCCTGTCTGAGCATTGTGGAAGTAACCGATCGTTGCAACCTGGCTTGTCCGACCTGTTATGCCGAATCTTCACCGCACCATGGCCGTCACCGGACGCTGGAAGAAATTGAACAAATGCTCGATCTTATCGTAGCCAATGAGGGGCAACCCGACGTGGTTCAAATCAGCGGCGGAGAGCCGACGGTGCATCCGCAATTCTTTGATATTCTTGATATTGCAAAGAAAAAACCCATCCGCCATTTGATGCTGAATACCAATGGCATTCGCATTGCCAAAGACCCGGCGTTTGTGGAGCGGCTGGCGGGGTATATGCCTGATTTTGAAGTTTACCTTCAATTCGACTCCTTTCAACCAAAAGCGCTGGAAGTATTGCGGGGTGAAAACCTGCTGGAAACACGTATGAAAGCGCTGGAAAACCTCAATCGTTGCAATCTTTCGACCACACTGGTCGTGACCTTGCAAAAAGGATTGAACGATGGAGAAATCGGGCAAATACTGGAATTTGCCATGGAGCAAAAATGTGTGCGCGGCGTTACCTTCCAGCCCACGCAAGTGGCCGGGCGTACAGAGGGGTTTAATCCGGCCACCGACCGTATGACACTGACAGAGGTGCGACAGGAAATACTGAAACAAGCCCCTGTTTTCCAGCCGGAAGATATTATTCCGGTACCCTGTAACCCCGATGCATTGGCGATGGCTTATGCCTTAAAAATAGACGGGCAAGTATTTCCCCTTACACGATTCATCAACCCGCAGGATATCCTTGATAACTCCCGAAACACGATTGTATACGAGCAGGACGAACGTTTGCACCGCCACATGGTTCAGTTGTTCAGCACCGGTAATTCGGTGGAGTGCGCCACCAATGAGTTGAATCAAAGTCTGATGTGTTGCCTGCCACAGGTAAATGCGCCGAATCTGGGGTATGAAAATTTGTTCCGGATCATCATCATGCGGTTCATTGACGCCTATGATTTTGACGTTCGCGCCATAAAAAAATCCTGCGTTCACATCGTAAGTATGGAAGACCGGAAGTTGATTCCTTTTGAAACGATGAACCTGTTTTATCGCGACCCTTTAAAACGGGCCTACCTGGAGAAATTGCGCGATGAGGCCGTTCCGATGTTTTAGAAGTTGTTTGAGTTAATTTCACTGGTTTGTTCAGGCATCTTTCTGACCCACGCTGCGCTTATTTTTTCAGCAATAAAAACCCATTATTCCCTCAAAAACAAACCTTGATTGGCTCAAAAATCTGCCTGAACAAACCAGTGAAATTAACTCAAACAACTTCTTAAAACCTCTTTCACACAAACCCACACATTATGCAAAACGAACCGTTCGACCAACTAGACCCCGTTCCTACGCCACCTAAACCCAAAATGCCGCTGGGCAAGGTTGTGATCATCAATTTTGGCATTATGATCTCCTATATGATGCTGACCAGTTTGAGCATGGGCAGCGGTCATGAGGCCGGACTGGGTGTCCTGGTCGCAGATGCTTTCCTGATAATAGCGCAAGTGGGTTTAAATATGCTGATCGGGCTGATTCTGGTATTCACAGAAGACAAGAAGCATCTCGGCAGTGCCTTGCTTATCGGCGGATTGATTATGGGCGCCATAGGTTTTGGCTCCTGCATTGCCCATATTTCACTCATGGAGATGTAGGCAGCTTCTTACAGGTGTCGGGAAAGGCGACAAAAAATGGCCGCACACTGATTACCAGCGTGCGGCCGTATAGTCACTTTTCAAAACCTTTTCAGAAATTTACGCTACGAGTACCGTTTCTTCCTGTGGCAGGAACATATCCACACCGGAATTATCGCAGCTCTGCAACCAGCCATGTACATCGGGCAGAAGCCCCATGCGCAGGTGATTGATATGTTTTTTCAGGCGGGTGCCAACCGGACGGTTGGTTTCATCCACCGGAGGAAGTTGAATTTTGCGGTCGCGCCAGGTAATATCGCTTACATGGCTCACCACGGCGGCAGTACCGGCGCCGAAACATTCCTGCAGGGTGCCGCGCCAATAGGCATCTGCAATTTCAGCAATGCTGAGCAGGCGATCTTCGACGGTGTAACCCCATTCTTTAAGCAGGGTAACGAATGAATCGCGGGTTACGCCGCGCAGGATCGTACCGGTGGTGGCCGGGGTGATCACCTTGCCGTCCATGACAAAGAACAGGTTCATCGTACCCACTTCCTGTACGTATTTCTTTTCAACGGCGTCCATCCACATAACCTGGTCGTAGCCGGCAGCTTTGGCGCGCTGGGCCGGGAGGAGGGATGCGCCGTAGTTACCGGCGCATTTAGCCTCGCCTGCACCGCCCTGGGCGGCACGGGTGAAGACTTCCTCGACCCACAGTTTAACGGGCTTTGGATAATAAGGGCCAACAGGGCCTGTGAATACAATGAAGCGGTAGTTGTTTGAGGTATGCACACCGAAATATTCATCGGTGGCGAACATTAATGGGCGGATATACAGGGCGTGGTCTTCTGCCGGAGGAATCCATCCCCGGTCAAGATCAACCAACATTTTTATGGCCTGGATAAAAAGATCTTCAGGCAACTGGGGCATACACATCCGTTCAGCGGATACATTGAAGCGGCGGGCGTGCATTTCAGGGCGGAACAGAACGGGCTCGCCGTGCATTTTGGTGGCTTTCATGCCTTCAAAAATGCTTTGTCCGTAATGCAGGGCGAGGTTGGCGGGCGAGATGTCCAATCGGCCAAACGGCTCGATTCGAAGGTCTGTCCATTGTCCGTCTTCGTAATCGGCGACGAACATGTGGTCGGAAATCACTTTGCCAAAAGGCAAATTATTAAAGTCAACAGAAGGGAGTTTGGACTGGGTCGTCTGGGTAATTTTGACCGGATATTTTACAGCCATAAGAGAGGGAGTTGACTAAGGGTGAAAACCTTTGATTGACGACACAAAGGTACTTACCTTTGCGAGAACTCAAAAAATTTTATTCTAAAAAGCGGAAAAAAAATCGCCCCTTCACAGAATTATCCTTCTTTATTCGGGATTTTGCTTAGAAAAAATTTTTCAACCGGTTTTTTTGATTTTAAAAACAATCGCTTCCAACGATGATTTTATCCAACCATCTGATTTTTCTTGCAGCAGAAAGCCCGGCTATGGCAAATGCGACGGGTGATTTTGGCCGGCGAATATTCATTATCATCCGGAAGGAAGCCGATTCCGGCGAAAATCGGACGTTTGTCACTAAAGTGTTGGCAGCCGCCCAATTAAATTTGGCGCAGGATACCATGCTGAGTGAAATTCCTCCCGGCGAAGCCCGTACCATTGCCACCGATCTTCGGGAAAAAAAGCCCATGCAGGTACTTGTTTTCGGTATCCCTGCCGAACAACTCGGATTACACCTGCAAACCAACCCCTACCAACCGCTGTCTTTCTGTGGCGCACAGTGGCTTTTTGCTGATGCCCTTTCGGTGATAGCGCCTGATAAAAATAAAAAAACACTGCTTTGGGGCGCTTTGCAAAAGATGTTTCTCTCCAACTGACCTCGTTTTTGTCTCGCCAGGATGCGCATCCTTCAACTCTGTCATAAATTTCCCTATCCGCTCAAAGATGGCGGGGCCATCGCTGTTACTTACCTGGCCAAAGCGTATCATGCCCTGGGGCATGAGGTCACTTTGCTCTCCATGAATACCAGCAAACACTGGTTTGATCTTTCCACCCTCCCCCCCGATTTTAATCATTACGATGCCGTACATGCGGTATTTGTTGAAAATCATATCCGTCCGCTGCCGGCCCTTCGCAACTTGCTTTTCAGTAAAAAATCGTACCATGTCGAGCGTTTTGAAAACACCGCATTTGCGGAAAAACTGGCCGTTATATTGCAAAAAACGGCTTTCGACGTGGTGCAATTAGAATCCGTTTTCCTCGCGCCCTACCTTTCCATTATTCGCCGGCAGGCGCCCGGCGCCAAAGTGGTATTGCGCACCCACAATGTGGAACATGAAATTTGGGAAAGGGTTGCGACACACGCCAATCCGCTGAAACGTTGGTACCTCAATCAGATTACACCCAGGTTAAAAACCTTTGAACTACAACAAATTAACCAGTGCGACCTGATTGTGGCCATCAGTCGCCGCGACGCCGAGCAGTTCCGACTAATGGGCCTGAAGCGCCCGGCACTGGTATGCCCGATCGGGCTGGATTGCCACGATTATCATCCCGATTGGTCAAGTTTTGACCGTCCACTCAGTCTTTCCTTTATCGGTTCGCTCGACTGGATGCCCAACCAGGAAGGACTGCGCTGGTTCCTCGACGAAGTGTGGCAGCCTTTGCTTGCTCCCCGATTCCCCGACCTGACTTTTCATATTGCGGGGCGGACTGCGCCGCGCTGGTTACAAAATCTGGATATGCCGCGGGTCCATTTTCACGGCGAAGTGCCCGTTGCAGCCGATTTCCTGAATCAGCACTCAATCATGGTCGTACCCTTGCGCTCGGGTGGCGGCATGCGGGCTAAAATTCTGGAGGGATTGGCATTGGGGAAAGTGGTATTGTCTACGGCATTGGGTATGGAAGGGATTGATTCCACAGAAGGAAAGGAATGTTTATTGGCCGAACAACCCGAACAATGGGTGGATGCTATTGCATGGTGTTATGCCGAAGGAAAACAATTGGCGCGCTTAGGCGACAGAGCACGCGATTTTTGCGAACAATTTTACGATAATGAAACCGTGGCGAAAAACCTGCTCGCGCAAATGGCGGCGGCGTAAAATACCCGTCTTGACCAAAAATGACAAAAAGGCGGCGGGAAGCGATTTTACCTTTGCCGCATGAAATATACAAAACTGATTTGCTGGTTGATTCTGCTGCCATTCGGGGGCGCGTCACAGGAATTATTCATCAAAACTTACGACCGTTTTTTTACGGATCGAACCAATACCCTTGAAGTATTGCCCGGCGGGCGCATCGCTACAGCCGGTGCTACGGCCTTGCAAAACAGCAGTCTGGCCGACATGCTGATCCATTTGCTCAATGAAAAAGGCGAAACCGTATGGGCAAAAACGTACAGCAATGGCCAACGTACCGAAGCGCTCGATATGTTGCGCGCCTCTGACGGCAATTTATTGGTGGTGTATGACGCATTCAGCGCCAACGGAACCGCCAAAGCCGGCTGGATGAAAGTAAATCCGGCCAACGGCGCCGTCGTTTGGGCTAAAACAGCTGTACCCAGTTGCCGCCTGCAAAAAATTACCCGCCTGGCCGACGGCTACCTGCTGACCGGCGATTTTGTTATTTCTTCCATTGACCGCGATGCTTTGGCCGTCAAAATCAATGACAATGGCGATGTCTTGTGGTATAAAATTTTCGGCGAACCGGGTTATGAGCAATTGGGCAAATGCTGGCAGGATCCGCTCGGTTTTATCCATTGCAGCGGCTATCACATCGAACTCAATGAGTCGCAGGGCATTTACGCCAAATTCACGTCGGCGGGCGATATGCCCGGAGCCGTACAGCGTTATTCCATCGGCGAAAACACCGATTTGCTCAGTTATATCGCTCCGCTCGAAAATGGCGATTTGTTTTTCGCAGGTAATTCGCAAGGGTTCGATGACGATTTCGCCCGCGCCTGGACACTTACGACCGACCGCGACGGAAACCTGAAAACGTCATTTACCTATAAAATTGAAGATCGCCATATCGGCGTGACCGATCTGCTGGGGCTCCCCGACAACGAACTGGTATTGACCCTTGGGCGTCCGGCGCCCAGCGGCACCCCGGCGGTGATGATAAAGATCAACGGTGCGCACGACATGCTCTGGCAAAACACCTACAAAGGCGATGGAACCGGCAATATTCTTTGGCAAGTCAAACCGCAGGGTGATGGTTTTACGGCAGCGGGCACGAGTACCAGCGGCAACCAGACCAATTTTATGTTGGTGCAGACCGACCGGGAGGGCCGGGCCGGCGATTGTTGTCCGACTCCATCCGGGTTGGTACGTATTGAAGTAATGCCGGAGCAAACGGCATTTGTACCCGACGAGACGATCGGTTTTACGGCACAAAGCACTACGCTGACCGTTTCGGATGTGACGCTGATTGCCAACACGGTTTGTCAGCCGATTCGCCTTGGTTTTAGTCTGGCAGACTCCACCCTTTGTCCGGGCGAATGCACTGAAATTACCTTGCTCGACGACACTCCCGGCATAGAATATACGCTTGAGATAGAAGGCGCGGAGGAAGATTCGATCAATGCTGCCCGTATTTGTCATACCGAAGGGCCACGCATCGTGGTAACCCGAACGGCCACTTTCAACGGGTGCAGCAAGGAGGAGTCGAAAGAAATTGAAATTGGCGCGAAAGAAGATTTGTTTCCGAATGCTTTTTCACCCAATGGCGACGGCGCCAACGACCTTTTCCGGCCTTTGTACCCTTGTGAGGTCATTTTTTCCAACCTTAAAGTGTATTCCCGCTGGGGGGCGCTGGTTTTTGAAACCAATGATCCGGATGCCGGTTGGGACGGGCGTTTTAACGATCTGGAGGCGCCTTCGGATGTGTATGTGTGGCGGGTGGAATACGAGGCCATCCGCTCGGGAGCGCAGCAGAAATTTACGAAAAGCGGCGGGGTTACTTTGCTACGGTGAGTGTGGGGTAACGTTTTTGTTGCAGTTCAAGAATCGCGTCGGCGGTAGAAAAATCGGCCTGGCGGTAAAAATGAACCTGGGCGTCGTTGAACAACGATTTCATAAATTCCGGTTGGGTTTCCAGGGGTTTGAGAAGGTTGGTCAGCTGGCGTTCGGCGAAGTTGCGCGCCCAGCCGTCTTTGATGTATATGCGTGCAATAAGGCCGAGCCAGGAAAAACTGCGTTTGTCTTTGTGAAACGGCAGGTCGGCGGCAGCAGATTGCTGGCGTACGCGGCTGCTCAGGTTGCGCACCATAGCCACGGCTTCGGGCATATAGCCGTGTTTGAGGGCGGCGTCGCCGAGGGTGTACATTTCCTTGGACGCCCCTTCGATTTGCGAAAGTTTGTCGGTGGCATACATAAAAGACGATAAATCGCCCCGCTGGATAACTTTTGTTCCAATTTCACGAATGTAGCCCCCGATTTTTTGAATAAGGTAGCTGTTTTTTTCTATCGGGTCCTGATGAATTTTATGATAGGCCAGCAACAGCATGTCAAGAGCCTTGCGGATGTTTTCTTCATTTGCTTTTGTTCCATCGGTGTTGATGCTGGGGCAAACAACTTTTTCCAATATCTGACTAATATTATCCATGTCTTTTTTGCCCTTGTAGTCCAGTAAGTGCTCCATCAATTTCTCCGTTTCTTCCAAAAAAAAGGTTTTGGTCGTTCCCATGGGAAGTTCACGGGCCAGAAGGCCCAGGTCTTCCAGGTCTGTTTTGGGGATTGACCGGTTTTGGTCGAAACATGTAATGGCATCCTTAACGATGTTTCTGGCAAGTCGCTCTCCAATATTTTGCGATTCTTTAAAATTATTAACCAAGTGGAAAGCGCATAATATCAATACCAGGGCGCTAATTCCCAGTAAAACAAGTGCAAATGTCCATTCCCAAAATTGGTTGCCTGCTGCCATATTAGAAACGCCGGGGAAAGACAGCAGCAATAACATAAATAAAAATCCGATTTGCCAGGCGAAAACTTTTGACCATTTTCCATCAAGCCGTCGCCTGTAAACACTTCTTAGTGGGTCCGGTATGAAGGTTTGAGAAATAAGTGCCGGAACTCCCATAATAAACACCACGAACGTAACAGCTACACTTGCTACTTCCGACATCCACTCTACATCCAGCGCGTATTTAAAATCCAGAAATATAGTTTCCATAAGTTAAGCAAACGGTTTTAAATTCTTAATAAAATCAATAAATGCATCATCATCCAATGAAATTCTTTTAATCAGGTAATTATTTTTTGGCAAATTGATCGGATCTTCAAACAATGTTTCGTTGTTTTCTTTGGGTTGGATGCTGAGGACGCCAAAACGGGTGTTTTTCAAGTGATCAAACTTGCCGCCTTCGTTTTCCCGAATTTTTTTGAGCAGTATGACGCCAAACATTCGTTCACCTTTTTCCCGGTACTCTTCCCACATATCATCCGGGCCGGGCGGATGTTGTAAATCAACCAAAATATGGGTGTATTGGTTGTTTTTATCAATCAACTTATAGTAAGCATCCGTTGCGTCCTGCGCAAAATCGGATTCAAAATCGTCTTGCATCAGCAAGGTCATGCGCCGTTCTCTCAGGTCGTGGTGTAAATCGTCGTCTACCCACAACAATTTTATGATCGGTTCAGTATTCATGTTAATTTTAATATTGGTAAGGTAACAAACGCTTTGGTGATAAACGGCTTGGTGTAAAGGGTGGGCGGGTTGCCAAAAATCGGGTCGGATGTGAGCCGCAACTTGCCTTCGTGCTTTTCAATGATGTTCCAGGCATCGTACAGACCGATACCGGTCCCGGATCGGCCTTCCACTTCGGCGATTTGCCCGCGTTTCCCAAACTTGAACAACTCGTCGTTTTCCAGTTCTTCTTTTTTGATGGCCACCCCCCAGTTTTCAATCACTACTTCAACGACCTCTCGTTTTTGCAAATCTAGTTTTTTGCTTACCCGAACATCCACCCAGGGGCGGTTATCCCCTCCCTTGTGCCAGCTGTACTTGACCGCATTGTTCAGCAAACTCTGAAAAGCACGGCTCAATGAAGTTTTATTGCATCGAACCATAATGGACTCTTCTCTATTGTGTACGACGATCGCAATCTTTCGTTTAGCAGCACTTTCGCGGATATAGTTGATCTCGTCGTAAAGGATGGCAATCAGGTTCTCTTCCGCCAACTCCCGCATATCTGTTTCTTCCGAGCGGAGGTATTTTTCAAAGTAATCAAACTCCGGCATTCGCTTGATTAATTCATTATAGGAAGCGTTTAGCGAGGTAACATTCGTCAGGCGGAGCATTTCATTCATTTCAAACCGGATATTGCGCAGCAACTCTTTGGGCAAGCCGGCATTTTTGATCGTTTCAAATGCCTTTCCCATTTCAATCAGGTTGCGGCGTTGCCAGGAAGCGTTGTCATCGTCATGAATATTGGCATTTACGCCCGACATTTTTCGCCAGAATTTAAGCATGGTTCCGGCTTGATTGATACCGGTTTTCCGTTCTATCGCTACTTTTTCCAGATCAATAAGCAGGGATCCCAAATGTTTTTGGCTGCCGGCTGTTTTAACGGCTGCGGCCTCTGTATCCAGTTGTTTTGCGTCGTTAAGTGTGTCCTGGCCTTGCGCTTTGATCACATATTGAAGGGTATCCAACACACCGTTCATCGTGGCAATATAGGTGTGCAGCAATGCGCTAAAATCCGCTTCCAGGATGCGCAAGTGTTTGCCTACATTCTCTGTCAGATCGTACACGGCGCCCACCCGCATTTGGCCATTTTGGTCGGGTAAAAAGCGCACATTCACGACAACATCCAGCAGGTTGCCGGTTTTTCCCCGTACTTTGGTGTAATGGTCGAGCAATGGTTTGTTTTCTTTCAATGCTTTTGCTAGGGCTTTCTTGTAACTGGCGGAAGTAACCGGGTCGGATTCAAACATAGACGAAAGTTGCCCAAGCACTTCCGAGGGTTTTTCGTAGCCATGCATTTTTACAAACGTATCATTCACTTGAGAAATAACGTCTTTTTCTTCCGCATTTTTATTGATTAAAAACAATCCTACCGGCAAGTCATCATAAAAGACTTTAAACGTGGTATCCCGCAATACGCCTTTGATTCGGGTTATCTCGTCGTGGTCAAGGCTGAGCGCATGGCAACTCATCTCCGCCAATACCAGTCCGCCGTCTTCCCGCTTTAGTTTTAGGGGGTATTTCTCCAGTTTTGGCGTCCTTTTTAGTGCGTCCAATACCTTTAGCGGCGCACCATTTTCCCACAAAAATTCCTTGATATGTCGGCCCTTCAATTCTTCAGAATGCTCATACCCCAGCATGTGCGCCAAAAAAGTATTGCACTCCGCCACTTTGAATTGTTTGTCAATTTCAAACAAGCCCACCCCGATTTCGCTTTCAAATTCGGCAAAACGCTCTACCCAGTTCATCGGGTCGGTCATGTTCAGCATGGCGACGATTTCGCCGGCATCATCAAAAAATGGTTTGGAAGAAAATCGCACCTTCTGGCGCTTGCCTTGCACTTTTAACACCACCGTAAACGCCCGGCGCCATTCGCCCGGCTGTACTTTTTTTAACTCCCGCAAAACGTAGCGGCGTTCGCGTTCGTCTTCGTACATCTGGGTGATATTGTGCTGGAAAGGGTCTTCGCCCAGGCCAAAAAAATCACGCGCCTCGGCATTGGCAAACAAAAATCGGCCTTCTCGATCGGTTACATGCACCCGATAGGGCATACTGCCGGCTTGCTCAAATTCTTGTTTGATTTGGGCCCATTGTTCTGGCGTTAAAGCGGGTTCCATCGTTTCTCTTGCTGTTTATTTGGTGTTATTTCTCTTTTCCGGATTTCAAAAGTATTAGTTTCCGCAAATATGTAAGGCATTTAATAAGTTGAATTTTGCCAATTGCCTTAAAATCAAAATAGTTGTTGGAGGTAATGCACTTTTGGCCCGTTGCAAACCCTTTAAAATCAAAGCCGCTCTAGTGGTGGTCACACATAAGAGGTGGTAAAAAGGTGTGTTTTTTTTAGTGGTTGTGGTGGGGGTTGGGTGGGGGGATGAGGGGTCAGGTTAAAACACAAAAAAA
>JANRLZ010000102.1:0-5421 GCA_033762055.1 Saprospiraceae bacterium | reverse complement strand
AATCTCGTCCAAAAACACCCAGCCCCGATCGCCTTTGCCCGGATGCCAGTTTGGGAGACGGGAAAGGGGGCGCGCTATGATTTTTACATAATGAAGCGGACGCGCCGGAAACCGGAGCAAATAGGCTGTTTTTTTTGTCGCGCCCCCCAGGGCCCGGGGCTGTTCCGGTTTGATTTTTTGTAATAAAATCAATTTATTTTTCTCCATTCCTCCCCAAATTTCGACATCGGAAGGCGGCATGATGTAACTGCCAATGTCTAACAGTCCACTTAAAGTCACTTCGTTTATTTTCCGGAGCGCTGCGAAATACAACCAGATTTCTGCCGGATTTTCCCGGAATGCCACCCACTGTGGCGTCCGGAAGTCGGTATCGCCAACTTTCTGGTCAAACAAGGTGGGCGCGCCTTTGCCTCGGTATTGGGGGTTGGGTGAATGGACGAGCCAGACGGAATCAGGCAGGGCGCCAACTTTGTAAAATTGCCGTTCCGTCACCTCGCTGGATACCCAGCCCGGTAAAAAACTGCGGGCGCGAAGCAGGCAACTTTTATCCAGGGTAATACTGTCGCCCGTAAACAACAGCGCATGCAGACTGTCGGGCTTCGAACCATCAATTGTATAACGCAACTGTGCCCCTTTAATAAAATTTTTTAAATGGACCCGGGTTGATGCGACAAATACGTCCTGGGAGGCTTCTATGATGGGAGCGTTGAGTTGTACGGGCGTTCCATTGTCCTGAAAGCCGCTTTCAAATTGAATATGAGGGAATTGTGTGCGCAATGCCTGAATTTCTGTGGAGTCGCGTACCCCTGAATTCCATAAAAACACCTGCTGCAGATTCGGCATGGCTGCCAGAAAAGCGAGATCCGTACTTTTTACGGCCGTCTCCGCAAGAGAAAGGCGACGCAAGCTTCCAAGCGGTTTAAGAGCAGCTTCCAGACCATCCCCCTTGATTCCGGTGGCTGCAAGGTTGAGTTCTTGTAAATTCGGAAATTGCGCCAATAGGCTGATATCCATCCCTGCCAGCGGCATTCGATTCAGGTTTAGTTCAACTACCTGTTGGCGTATGGGCGAAAGCTCCCTGATTTGTTCCGGATTAAAGGTTGAAATTCCAAAAAACGAAACGGTTAGCGCCGGCTCACCGGCGTTAACTGGCCGTACCGAACGGGTTGCATTGTTCAAACGGCTTATATCTTCTGCATCTGCAAATGAGAAATTCCAGGCTTTTGTTGCCGTAGACGCCCCCCAATTCGAAGCCAGGATGTGAAGCGGATGGTCGGACGGCAAGGCCGCCAGTTTTTGTTCAAAAGGAGCGCCGAGTCGTATCCAATGTTCGATAATTTGAATTTCTGTCGGGGTTAATGGTGGTTTGCCGGCCGGCGGCATGTGTTTTTTATCGTTTTCCGACAAATGTATACGTTGCATCATCAGGCCAAGGTCGGGGGCAGTGGTATCCCATAAAATACCGCTTTCCCCTCCTTTACGCAACATATCAGGTGTCTCCATACTGAGTTCGCCCTTGCGTTTGGCTGCATTATGGCAGCCGTTGCATTTTGCGACGAGAATAGGCCGTACCATATCCTCATATAATTGCGCGGTCGCCGGATCAAATAGGGGAGTTTCGGTCGTTTTCTTCATCAATGGGGCCGTCAAAAAATCAGCGCCATGGGTCAGGGTAGCGCCCTGGTGGCTTGTCCACAAGAGACCAATAGCAAGAACCAGCGCGCTCAACTGCCGGGGTCTTTTGTGAGTGCGGAAAAAATCCCGAAAAGCATACCAACCCCATGAAAACAGTGCGGTGAATACGCCGCCCCACTGGTGACCCGGAAGCCAGGAATCGTCATACCCCCCTTCTTTCGACAAAATAAGCCCGGTCAGTGCCGTCAACCCCGTAGCACAAGCACCAATTCCCAACCAAAAATCTCCAATCTTATGTAATCCTCTGACTGCCGGCCAATTCTCCCATATCACCGCAATTAACAGCAATACAATTGGAACATGCAAAACAAGGGGATGCGCCCGGCCGAGCATTTCGATCCAGACAGGCGTGTACATATTATGACCGAAGAAGGCCAAAAACAACAAGAGCGAATTGACAGCGATACAAACTTTGTTCATGGTTACACGGTGCGGCGCCGGACTTTCCTATGCAATAATACCCTGCACAACCTTCCCGGCTACATCGGTAAGGCGATAGCGACGTCCTAAATGTTTATATACCAGTTTTTCATGGTCAAGTCCCAGCAAATGCAGGGCGGTGGCGTGGAAATCATGAACATGAACAGGTTGAGAAGTAATGTTGTAGCCAAATTCATCGGTTTCGCCATAGACCCCCGGTTTTATGCCGCCTCCGGCCATCCATATAGTGAAACAACGGGGATGGTGGTCTCGTCCGTAGTTGTCGGCAGTCAGCGTCCCCTGGCAATATTTGGTTCTGCCGAATTCGCCGCCCCATATTACGAGCGTTTCATCCAGCAAGCCGCGTTGTTTGAGGTCGGTAATCAGTGCGGCAGAGGCTTGATCGGTATCTTTGGCTTGCCCGACGATCTGGGAGGGAAGGTTGTCGTGGGCATCCCAGCCCTGGTGGTATAGTTGCACAAAGCGCACGCCGCTTTCCGAAAGTTTACGTGCGAGCAGACAGTTGGCGGCATACGTGCCTGGAATTAGACACTCCGGGCCGTACAATTTTACAACTTGTTCGGATTCACGACTGAGATCCGTCACTTCCGGTACAGCTGTTTGCATACGGTAGGCCATTTCATACTGTTGTATGCGGGCCTGAATTTCCGGATCACCAAAATTTTCATACCCCTCCTCATTTAATTTCGCCAACTGATCGAGCATCGCCCGCCGGTCATTAGCAGTAATCCCTTCCGGGTTATTGAGATACAACACGGGGTTTTCGCCATTGCTGAATTGTACCCCCTGGTGCACAGAGTCGAGAAATCCGTTGGTCCACAATTTACTGTAAACCCCTTGCGAATTGCCTTTCCCCTTGGAAAGCAACACACAAAATGCGGGCAGATTGCTGTTCTCGCTGCCCAGTCCGTAACTCAGCCAGGCGCCCATGCTGGGGCGATTTCCTACCTGGGCGCCTGTTTGAAAAAACGTCAGTGCCGGGTCGTGGTTGATCGCTTCGGTAAACATGGAGCGGATTACACAGAGGTCATCGGCAATGCGGGCATTATGGGGCAAGAGTTCGCTGAACCATGCCCCGGCCCGGCCATATTGTTTAAAGGCAAATTTGGAGCCTGCCAGTGGAAATGACTTCTGATTGGATGTCATTCCGGTCAATCGCTGTCCGTTACGGATGCTTTCCGGCAAATCCTGTCCCTGCATGTCTCGCAGTTTGGGTTTGTAGTCAAACAAATCGAGTTGGGAGGGCGCCCCGTTTTGAAAAAGATAAATAACGCGTTTGGCTTTGGGGGCAAAATGTGGCAATCCGGGCATGGAAGCCTCATTATTTGCGTCGGAAAACAAATCAGGCACCAGCAAAGAACCCAGGGCAACACTTCCCAGACCAATACCTAACCGGGAGAGGAATTTGCGGCGGTTCATTTGCAAGCCGTGTTCGAGGAGTGTCTGGTGCATAAAGTTCAGCCTTTCTTGTTATTCAACATCGCTTTCCACTTTTGCTCACGGGGGGTGGGTTCTTTCAACTTGTTGAGCCATTTTGCTGCCAGATCCATGCGGTTTTCGTGCAAAGCGACAGCCGTACATATGCGAAAGATCGCGTCATCCAGTTGGTTGATTTTCATCCGATCTGTCTTGATTTCACTGACGTTTTTAAAAGTTTGAATAGCTGCGCCCGGAGGCCAGGCATCGTCGGTGAAGGCATAGCGAATATCTACTGATATAGCATTTTCCGGGAGCGGCTCAAATTGCCCCCAGATCACCATGTTAGCCATACAACGTTTGCCGAGAGTAGTAGCGTCACTCAGGTCGGGGGTGCTGCTTTCCAGATCGGGGTGGGAATAAATTTCAACATCGGTAGGCAACTGATTGTTGGCAGTGAGTTCGCGTATACGGGTTTGCACACTTAGTTCCGGTTTTCGTTGTTCACTGCCCAGGTTCTGAAATTTTACGATCATGACCTTGAAGCGATTGGCTTGAAAAACAGGGCATGTACCAGCCTCCTTCTTTTCCGGCGTCGCCATGATGCCGGGCACGGGCTCCTGCACTGCTTGCGCTTTGTTTTGCCGTCTCAGCCAAACGCCAAAAAGAAAGCCGATGGCCAGTACGACCACACCGCCGATCAGCCAGGTAACCCAGGGCGGGGTTACCCTTCCGTCGCCGGTACCCTGTAGTCCGACAACCGGTTTTCTGCCTGATTGCAAATGGTCAAGCACTGCCAGCAACGCATCATTGGCTCGGGCGTATTCACGTTGAGCATCCTGAAAACCCAGCAGGCCTTTCAGTTCCTGTTGGCGCACGGCATTGAAATTGGCCTCCACCACGCGCAAGGTGTGTAAATGCTCGGCCTGTGAGCCATCGGCTTCGAGGTGCGTGATGAGGGTTTGCAGCGCTTGTGCCGTATCACCCTGACTGATAATTTGACGAATGTTGGAATATACAACAGAATGGTTCATATCGGCAGCGGGTTGGGAAAGCTTGTTTGGGAGGACAAATGAACAGAATACTTGTCAGGGCGCCAGAATTTCTATCTTTTTTTCTTTTAGTGTTGTGTAAATGACCTGTGCGAACGCCAGGGCATTTGGTCCGTCGCCATGCAGACAAAGGGTTTCAGCTTGCATGGAAACAACAGCGCCTTGCATGCTTTTTACTTCATTTAGCAACACCAGTTGCAGCGCCTGGGCGCCCACATCCTCTGCTTTTTCCAATACGGCGCCTGCCTGCGAGCGCGGGGTTAGCGAACCGTCATTTTGGTAACTTCGATCTGCAAACACCTCGCTCACCGTGCGCAGGCCCACGGCCTTTCCGGCCTCGATGAGCCGGCTGCCGCTGAGCCCGAACAAGAGGAGCGAGGGATCGGCCTGTCGCACAGCGCGGGCTATGGCGTCGGCAAGGATGCGGTCTTTTGCCGCCATGTTATAAAGAGCGCCGTGTGGTTTTACATGCCGTACAAAACCGCCTTCCGCTCGCGCGATGGCCTGCAAAGCGCCGATTTGATAGAGTGTCATGGCAAACACCTCTTCAGGGGTTGCTTTAATTTCCCGTCGGCCAAATCCCTGTAAATCAGGGAAGCCGGGATGCGCTCCGATAGCCACATGGTGTTTGAGCGCCATCCGTACCGTTTCCCGCATAATACCGGGATCACCTGCATGAAACCCGCAGGCGATATTGGCTGAACTGATGTACTGCATAATCCGGGCATCATTTCCCATGATCCAGGGGCCAAAACTCTCGCCCAAATCGCAGTTGAGATCAACGTTCATGATGAAGGATGAGGGATGAAGGATGAGG
>JANRLZ010000101.1:0-3756 GCA_033762055.1 Saprospiraceae bacterium | reverse complement strand
GCCGCATCCGGCGAATGACAAAGCAATGCCGATGTCTCTTTTTCCGCCTCCTGTCGTTGCTCGGCGGTTAAAATATCCCGTATTTCGCCCTTCTCGCGCCTATGGAGCCGAAAAAATAGCCGATTTCATTGCTATGCTATTCGCCGGATGCGGCACTAGGAAAGCCTGTTTGAGGTTCCTTCAATGGATTTTGAAGGAACCTCAAACAGATGCTAAACGGACGCTTATTTTACATCTGATATTTGATTTCCGGTTGCTCGGCGGCAGGTGCTGCAGCAGGTTCTTTTTTGAAACTTTCAAACTCGTCGCCGGCAGCCGGTGTTTCTTCGGCCGGCAGGCGATCAAAGAAGTTGTCGCCGTAATCGAACCATGCCAGCAAATCCTCCACCGAGGGTTTTTCTGCAGCGAGTTCGAGGTCGCGCACGCCCAATACTTCCGCACCGATATAACGACCCAACTGAAAGTAGGATTCCCACTGGATTTCATCAAAAAACTGATCGCTCGTAGGTTCGTGCGGAAAGTCGGGGTGATAAATTTTATATTTGTAGGTGCCGTATTTAAGTTTGTCGGAGCGGTCGAGATCGGGTTTCCCTTGCGGCGCCAGCACGGAAGATTTGACATAGACAAAGGTGCCGACCGGCCCCATCCTGTTTTTGTCTTCTTCGGTATAGTTGACAATACGTTTGCCGTCTTTTTCATGCTGGTCAGCAATTTCTTCCCAACATTTGTAAATATCGGCTACCGCAAATCTTTTTTTGGAATACACCTGCGAAGGCCGCGGCCGGATCAGGTCTTCGGGCTGCTCGTTTTCGCGAAAACGGATTTCGAGTCCCAACTCATTACGGGCACGGATGATAAAGTTGTTAAGATCGGCAAAAGAATAGAGTTTGTCTTCGCCGGCATCCATCGAAATGATGAGCCGACACCCCCTGCGCAGGAGTTCGTAAGCACCCAGGTTTTCGATATGGCCGCCGTCGGAAATATTGATCATTTTTTTCTCCGAGCCAATGCGTCCCAACAGCTCGTAGAAAAAATACAATGGCCACCATACGATGGCGCGCGCTTTTACCAGAATACTGGGGTTTGAAATCCAGAATCCCAGGCGCGCGTTAAAGATGGTCATCATCACGCTCAGGAAGCGGTTGGAATAAATGCCCATGCCGGGGTTGACCGCCGCTGCCGAGATCGTGACTGCCGCCGGCAGGGTCATGCGCTGGTAATCAAAATAGCGGTGGGTGGGTACGTAACCAACGAGTTTTGATCCGCAGAAAAACGGGCTTAGCAAAAAATAATCGCTGGTTTTTGTACCCTGGAAAGCAGCATCCTTGCCAGGGTTCATCAGGTTCAGGCAGGTATTGATAATCGGATAAGGGCTGATATATTTTTTGGGATCGTCGGATTGCGCATCAAACACTTCCATCATGCGCATATTGTCGTGTTCGCCAGAAAAGCGCAGGAAAAGATCGGAAAGTTGTTTGCGGTAAAAACGGTGAAAACTCAAGGCGTTCGGGTTGGTAAAAAAACCGACAAAAAACAGCAGCGCCGCGTTGATGGCATAAGTGATTTTATCATCAAAAGGAATTTCCCCTGTGCCCTTGTACCCGACGATCAGTACCCAGGCGTAGAGCAACAAGCCGATCGTGGCAATGACCGATTCGGCGCGGTTGAACATTTTGGAGACGCCGAGATTAAAATTCAGGATAATATTGGCAAGGAAGTGAATGGCGAGCAAGCCGCCCACCGTCACCATCGCCCACCAGCCGATATGATGGTCGGCCATGAAATCAAGTCCGGCAAAAGGATTTTCACCCAGAAAACTGGTCGCAATAAGGTAAATGTAATAAACAATACCCGCAATAATGAAAGGGCTTACCAGACTCATCAGCCAACTCACCAGAAATGCCACGATGAGTACAAACAGATTGCCATTTTTACCAAACCAGCCGGTGTGCGGTACCATGTATTCCCCGTGTTCGCGCATGGCCTGTATGTGCTCCGGGGTAAATAATTTGCTGAAATCGCCGGTCTCCTTCGCCGTCCCCTGCACATAGGAATGGGTATATCCGCCTCCCGATACGCTGCTGAGGTAGTCGGCTTTTTGCAGGATCCCGTATTTGTTCAGGGTTTTCAAAAAGCCCAAATTGATAGTAGCCGAACGAATGCCGCCACCCGACAAAGCGATGCCGAACCAGTTGGGTTGTTTCGCCGTACCGTGTTCGATGCCGAGCTTTTTGCGCCGCAGCAGCAGTTGTTCCTGTTCTTTTTGAATAACTTCGGATAATTCGATTGGTTTCATTCTGTTTGGATGAGACTGGTGGAAAGATGAAGAGATTGCGCACACCTGTCTATCTTGCGGCAAATTTGAGAATAATATTTCAGACGCGCTCTAAAGAACCGGTATCCATGCGTATCCTTGTTTTTGGCAAACAATTCAAAGAAAAAGACCTTCAGCAAGTGCAGGAGGCCTTCGATGCACTACACGAAGAACGCATCGAAATCAGTGTGTACGAGCCTTATCTACGCGACTTGGTAGGGAAAGTCCGCCTCCCTGATCGCTGCGATGCCTTTAGCGGTTATGATAATTTTCGTACCCAATCCATTGATTTTGTTTTGGTTTTAGGCGGCGACGGTACCATGCTCGCCGCTACCACACTGGTACGCGATTCCGGCGCGCCCATGTTCGGCATCAACCTCGGGCGACTGGGTTTTTTGGCCAGTATCGAAAAAACGCATATACGCCAGAGTGTAGCCATGTTGGCGCGTGGTCAGTACCGGATCGAGGAGCGCAGTATGTTGTACCTCGAAAGCAGTCCGCACATCTTCGGCGCCTTGCCTTTTGCCCTCAACGATTGTACCCTGCTGAAACGCGACACCTCTTCGATGATCACGATTCATACGTTTTTGAATGGTGACTATCTTACATCCTATTGGGCCGATGGCATCATAATCGCCACACCGACCGGCAGTACGGGCTATTCCCTGAGCTGCGGGGGGCCAATTATTTTTCCGGGCTCAGGCAATTTTGTCATCACGCCGGTAGCGCCGCACAACCTCAATGTGCGCCCGTTGGTACTCTCCGACGAATCGGTTATTTCTTTTGAAATTGACGGCCGTGCCGAAAATTTCATTTGTTCGCTTGATTCTCGTTTCGAAATTATCGGCTCCCAACACCAGCTGGCGGTGCGCAAAAATGATTTTACCACCAAATTGGTGCAGTTGCAGGATATCACCTTCCTCAACACCATCCGCGCCAAACTGGGCTGGGGCGAAGACGCGCGCAATTAAGGCGTGTCTGCAATTCCCTCTTCTAAATATCGACCGATTGAACCTTTCCATCCCTTGCGCGTTTTCCGCCGCATGACTGACGTTCAGAAAATCCGCACCCTCGGCGAGCTCCGAAAATCCGGCTACCAGCCCCGTTCTGTAAAAGACGAACTTCGTAGCAACCTGCTTGAAAAAATCCGCAACAAAGCCGCAATTTTCCCCGGCATATATGGCTTCGACGACACTGTACTGCCCGATGTGGAGCGCGCGGTTTTAAGCCGCCACAATATTCTCCTGCTGGGTTTGCGCGGGCAAGCCAAAACGCGGATTGCGCGTATGCTGGTAAATCTGCTGGATGAATACATTCCGGTCGTGGCCGGCAGCGAACTGAACGACGACCCGCTGGCGCCTATTAGTCGCTGGGCCAAAGACCTGATTGCCGAGAATGGAGATGCAACACCGATTGAGTGGCTGCACCGCGACGAACGTTAT
>JANRLZ010000100.1:0-16387 GCA_033762055.1 Saprospiraceae bacterium | reverse complement strand
CCGCCTATTTCTCCGAGAACGACAGCACCGCTTATGGCCCGCCACAGTCGGCCGATTTTTCCTGGCTGTTAAAGACCCAGGCGCGTTATAACAAGAAGTAAAATTTTTAGAATGACTATACCGCACAGGTAGCACGGCGTTCACGCCGTGCTACCTATACAACTCCCCTCGTTTACGTGTTAAAATTGGCACAAAAAGACGCCATGCGCCTCAGATATCGCACCATTTGTAAAAACCTGCGGCAGTAACCAACATTTCTCATACGAATCGCGCTATATTTCGGCGCGCCAATTATCCGGCGCAAGAAGTTGCTTGACGATACCTGGAAAGAAAATTTATCCACTTCTCTATGTTGCCTGCTCTTTTCCGGAGACTCCCCCGACAGGGTCGGATGCTCCTGCTCTCCCTCGGCTTTTTGCCGCAGCTGCTGTTGGCCTATGCGCCTCCACTCAGCAAAACGATTACCGGTAAAGTGACCGACCCCGACGGCGAAGCCCTGGTGGGCGTCAGTGTCGTTGAATCCGGCACAGCCAACGGTACGATGACGGATGCTGCCGGCAATTACCGGATCGTGGTGAGCGATAATGCCCTTCAACTCGAGTTTAACTACGTCGGTTTTCAAAAACAAGTGGTGGTCATCAATGACCGCCCGGTGGTTGATGTCGTGCTGGAACCCGACGACAAAACCCTGTCGGAAGTGGTGGTAACCGGCTACAGCACAGAGAAAAAAGCCCTGCTTACCGGCTCGGTAGGAGAAATAAAATCGGCCGATGTGAAAGACCTGCCCGTGCCCGGCATTGACGGAATCCTGCAAGGGCAAACTGCCGGCGTATTGGTCAACCAGAACTCCGGTACACCCGGCGGGGGTATGTCGGTGCGTATTCGGGGTGTGAGTTCGATCGGCGGCACCAGTCAGCCGTTGTATGTCATTGACGGTATTCCGGTCACGACCGGCGATTTTGCGCAGATTGGTTATGAAGGTCAAGGCATCAATGCCTTGACTGATCTCAACCCGAACGACATAGAATCCATCAGCGTGCTGAAAGATGCGGCGGCAGCGGCTATTTACGGCGCGCGCGCTTCGAATGGTGTGGTCATTATCACCACCAAACGCGGCGGCAACCGCAAACCTGTCATCAATTTCAATGCCTACTACGGCGTACAAGAAGCCTGGAAACGATTGGAAATGATGGATGCCCGCGACTGGATGTTGTATCGCAACGACCTGGCAGAATCCGAAGTGTTTTCCCCGGACGATATCAACAACATCCGGATTAACACCGACTGGCAGGAGGAGATTTTCCGAACGGCGCCGATCTCCAATTACGAACTGTCTACCACCGGCGGCAACGACAAAACCTCGGTGTTCATCAGCGGCAACTACTTCAACCAGGAAGGCATCCTGGTCGGTACCGATTACCAACGCCTCAACGGCCGGGTGAACCTCGATCACCGCATGTCGCAACGCCTGACCATTGGAACCAGCATCGGGTTGACGTACGCCAAAACCAACCGCGTGGAAGGCGACCAAACCCTGCACGGCCCTTTACCCAACGGAATTTCCACCCCGGCCATTTTCCCGGTGTACAACGAAGACGGCTCGTACAACCAGGAGGGCCCCTATTCAAACGCCATTTCCATTGCCAACGAGGCCATCAACCAAAACTTCTCGTACCGCACGGTGGGCAATGTTTATGCCGGCTACCGCTTGTTGCCCGGCCTCACATTCAATACCAAATGGGGCGCCGACCTGCTAAATTTCCGCGAACACGCTTATGAATCCATCAAAACCGTACAGGGCGCCAAATTCAACGGCCTCGGTTTTGCCACCACCACGAATGTCGTCAATCTGGTGTCGAACAACACCCTGCAATACCAAAAAGGCTTTGGGCGGCACCAAATGGATGTGATGGCCGGCTACAGTTTTGAACAATATCAAAACCGCTCCACCTTCATTCGCGCGCAGGATTATGCCGATCCTTCGCTTCAGTACATTGATGCTGCCTCGACCATCGTTTCGGCCAGTTCTTCGGGATTTGAAAGCGGTATCCGCTCGTTTTTTGGCCGTGCCAATTATAATTTCGACAACAAATACCTGCTCACGTTTTCCGGGCGACTGGACGGTTCCTCGCGATTTGGCGAAAACAACCGCAACGGTTTTTTCCCGGCGGTTTCGGCGGCCTGGCGACTGGCGGAGGAGCGTTTTTTTAATCTGAAACACGTTTCCGAACTAAAAATCCGCGCCAGTTATGGCCTCACCGGCAACGATGATATTTCGCCGTTTTTGTTTGCCGCCCTGTATGGCACAACCACCTACGGCGGCCAGCCCGGTATTTATCCCAGCAATATTCCCAATCCTGATCTGAAATGGGAAACTACTGCCCAACTGAATATTGGACTTGACCTGGGCCTGTGGGACAACCGCCTCAACCTCTCGGCAGATGTGTACGACAAACAAACCAAAGACCTCCTGCTGAGTCGCCCCCTGCCCACCAGTTCGGGCTTCTCGGTCATTACCGAAAATGTGGGCCAGGTGCAAAACCGGGGCGTGGAACTCGCCATTTCGGGCGATATTTTGGCCAAACGGGCCTTCACCTGGAATGCCCGTATCAATCTGTCTGCCAACCGGAACAAGGTGTTGAAATTGTACAACAATCAACCTATAGACGACCTTGGCAGGGGCTCCAATCGCATTGAAGAAGGTGAGCCGATCGGTATTTTTTATAGTTTTCTGTCCTTAGGCGTTGACCCTTCTACCGGCGACATTGTGTACAAAGATGTGAATTATGACGGGGAAATTACCGCTGCCGACCGCACCCGCGTGGGCAATCCGCATCCCGATTTAATCGGCGGCATGACCCATATTTTCGGGTTCAAAGGCTGGGATATGAGCCTGTTTTTCCAGGGGTCTTACGGCAATGACATGTTCAATGGCTCCCGCCTGTTTCTGGAATCGCTGACCGGCGGCGACAACCAGCTGGCTATTGTAAATACCCGCTGGCGACAGCCTGGCGACATCACCGCCATCCCCGACGCCACCAGCGACCCCCTGCGTTCGGCTTCCAACCGCCGGGTTTCATCGCGTTTTATCGAAGACGGTTCTTACCTCCGCCTGAAAAACCTCACATTGGGTTACAGTTTTAACCGGCAAAAACTGGCGCGCCTGAAAATCACGGGAGCGAGGGTGTATTTTAGCGGTCAAAACCTGCTCACATTCACCCGTTACTCGGGCCTGGACCCCGAAGTGAACTACAGCGGCAACGAAAACGCCGTCATTGGAACCGATTTTTTCACCTACCCGCAAGCGCGTGCCTACACGTTCGGGTTTAACCTGAGTTTCTGACGCATGAAACATTTGATTTGCCTGTTAAGCGCAGGATTGCTCCTGCTGAGCGCTTGCGATGTGTTGGATGTACAACCTCAAAATGCCATCCCCGCTTCGGAAGCCTTCAAAGACAAGGCGGGGATCGAGCGGGGTATTGTGGGCGCGTACAACGGCCTGCAAAGTTTGAGTTACTACGGGCGCAGCTATGGTATTTTTGCCGATCTGGCCGCCGACAATCTTGCGCACCCGCCCAACGCTACGTCGGCCAATTACCGCGATGTGGACAACAACGCCATTTTGCCCGACAACGAAACCGTGGATGGTATTTGGATCTCCATTTATGATGCCATCAACGTCGCCAACAACGTAATCGCGCAGGTACCCAATATCACGGAAATGACCGAGGCCGAGCAGAACAAAGCACTCGGCGAAGTGTATTTCCTGCGCGCTTTGCACCATTTTAACCTGCTCAATTATTTCGGCCCCATTCCGATCAAAACACGCCCCACTATCGGTATCGGCGATGTAAACGTACCCCGCGATCCGGTGGAGGAAGTATATCGGCAGATTATTGCCGACCTCGAATTTTCAGCGGCCCATCTGCCGGCGGGCGGGCCCAAAATCAGGGCTTCCAAATGGGCGGCAGAAGCCCTGCTGGCAAGGGTGCATTTGTACCGGAAAGACTACCCCAATGCTGCAGCGGCGGCTACGCGGGTGATCGGGAGCGGGCAATATGAATTGCTGGACAATTACGCCGCCCTGTTTGCTTCAGAGGGCACCGGTGAGTCCATTTTTGAAGTGGATTTTACGGCGTTGGATCGCAACCGTATTGCCGAGTACAATTTCCCGCTCACCCTGAATGGCCGGCGGGAAGTAGCGCCCGACGAAACCTTGACAGCCGCTTATCCGAGCGGCGATGCGCGCTGGGCAGCGACGGTAGCGAATGCCGGCGGACAACTGTATGGCATCAAATACGATGATTTGAGTACCGGCGCCGACAATGTCCTGGTGTTGCGCCTGGCCGATATGTACCTGATTCGTGCAGAAGCCCTGGCAGCCCAAAACGGCGATCTCGTCGTCATCAGGAACGACATCAACCAGGTACGCAACCGCGCCGGTTTGCCTGATATACAAGGCGGCGAACATGCTGCATTGCTGGCGGCCATCGAGCAGGAACGCCGCCTCGAATTTGCCTTGGAGGGCCACCGATGGTTTGATCTGGTGCGCACCGGTCGCGCGCTGGATGTATTGCCCAAAGTAACCCATATCAACCAAACCCTGTTCCCCATCCCGTTCAGCGAGTTGCTGACCAACACCCATGACGGGATGTACCAGAATCCGGGGTATTAATTTTATGAAACTGTTTTAAAACCTCGGCTGAGGTATTAGGGTGTGTTTGAACAATGCTGGCGAGACAGACAAGAGCAGGTTTTGGGTTCCGGGCAAAGGTGCTTTTGAGGGGAATATCGGGCCATATTGCCCGAAAAAGACCGGAAGAACAGGTTCCAAAAGATGCCTTTTCTGTCCGGCAAGTATTTTTCAGACACACCCTAAAACAATTTCTAAGTATATCACCACCCATATTTTCGCCATGACCATAAAATTCAATACCCTGATCGGTTTGTTTGCAGCAGGTATGATCTTGTTGAGTGCATGCAAAAAAGACGAACCGGAGCCTGCCGCGCCAAGCGCCGGTTTTACGGCCGACAAGCTGACGGCCGTAGTAGGCGACACCATCCAGTTTGCCAATACCTCACAAAATGCAACCGCCTTCACCTGGAGTTTCGGGGATGGAACCGTTTCCAATGAGGCTGCACCGCGCAAGGCATACACAGCTTCCGACAATTTTACGGTAACATTGGTGGCCACAGGCGCCGGAGGCTCGGAAGTATCCACGCTTACGCTGAAAATATTGCCGTTTTGTGCATTTACGGTAGAAAACCCGGATGCGCTCAGCGCAAACACCCCTGTACAGTTCACCAACCTTTCGAAAGGCGCGACTGCCTACCAATGGACATTTGGCGATGCCGGCAATTCAGGCTCCACTGAAGCCAATCCCGCTTTTACCTATATGGAAGGTGGCACGTACACCGTGACCCTTAAAGCGAGCAGCGCGGCAGGCGAGAGCAGTTTCTCCCAAACCATTACCGTTGCCGCTCCGCCGGCTGTCAAGGAATTGTATTTCATTGAATACAATGCCAATCTGATCAAAAAACTGAACCTGAGTGATAACCAGACCACGACGGTGCTGGATATTACAGGCAAAGCCGGTCCCGGCATGGTGTACGACGCCGCAAATCAGCACATCTATTTCAGCGATTTTGAAGTAACCGGTTCAGGACACGTGTACCGTATGAATCTGGACGGGACGGGCCTCACTGAAATTGCGGGCGGCATTACCGATCCGTACGGGTTGGCGCTCGACCCTGTGGCGGGTAAAATCTACTGGGCCGACGACGACGGCAACATTTCCAGGGCCAATCTGGACGGCTCCAGTCCCGAAATCGGTCTGGTCAATATTCCCACAGGCCAGATGCGCGCCGTAGCCCTGGATACGGACAACAACAAAATGTATTTCTACGAAGTAAACCAGGAAATCCTTTACTCGGCCAACCTCGACGGCTCCAATGTGACGGCCTTGTTGACCGACACCTATGGTTACGCCATTTTGGTGGATACGGTGAACGACAAAATTTACTACGACGACCAGAACGCCGAAAAACTATGGCGGGTGGATCTGGACGGCGCCAACCGGGTGGAAATAAACGCGGAGGGTACCCGTATTTACGGGATGGTGATAGATTATTCCACCCAGCATCTTTACTGGTCGGGGCGCGACAACGGCAAAATCATTCGCGCCAATCTGGACGGTTCCGACCCAGTCACCCTTGTTTCGGGCCTGAGCAGTCCGCGCGGCATTGCTCTGATCCAATAAATTCTTATAAAAATGAGACAAATACCTGTTTCCTTACTTTTGGGCCTTTTGCTGGCCGGCATTTCAGGTTGTAAAAAAGACGATTTTCCCGTGCCGCCAGCCAGCACGGTAGCGCAGTTTACCTTTACCGTCAACAACGACGGTTTTGCGCCGGCGGAAGTGCGTTTTACCAATACTTCTATTGTACCTGAACGTGCGGGCAATGTGACCTACACCTGGAATTTCGGGGATGGCGCTTCGGCGCAGGGAACCGATGCCGTTCACCTGTACACGGCGCCGGGGGTGTATGAAGTCAATTTGGTGGCGGTAACGGAAAATTCCCTCGAAATCAGACAGGCGACAAAAACACTCATCATCAAAGACCCTGCTGCCACGGGTATTCCCGTTTATTTTACCGATGGCAGTGCAGTATTTCGTGGCCTGGTCAACAACCTGGCTCCGGTGGTGGAAACCTTGCCTGTAACGGGACTGCAAAACTCCTATGGCACCACCTTCGATACGGTGAATAACCACTTGTACATCAGCGATTACGATGGCGGGGTCATCTACCGTTGTCAGGCCGACGGCACGGGACAGGTGGTGTTCCAGTCGGGCGTTGACGCGCCCAACGCGCTGAGCATTGATTATGTGGAGAGCAAACTCTACTGGGATACCGGCAACGGCGTGCAGCGAACCGGTCTGGGCGTCACCGACCCGACGCAGCGCGAAGATTTCGTGACCGGCCAGGCCAACGACCCGGACGGCATTTGTATTGACCCGGTTGGACGCACCTTGTACTGGGTGAATTACAACGGCGGAGTCTGGAAGAAAAATCTGGATGGCACGGGCGAAGCAGAGATAATTCCCGGTGTGGAAGGCGGCAGTTTGATTGTGGTCGGCAACCGTATTTTCTTCGATCAGTACATCGGCCCCGGGGACATCCACCTGAAATCAGCGGATCTGGACGGGGGCAATATAGCGGTATTGGCGACGGGTATCACGCGGGTGGTGTATGCCCTGGCGTATGAAAAAACCGGGCAAAAAATCTATTGGGGCGACCGTAACAACGGTACCATCCAGCGCGCCAACCTTGATGGCTCCGGCGTGGAAACCTGGTACCTCAACGAGGACATCGGGCCGCGGGGAATCAGCTTTGGGAAATAAGTGAGGGGGATAATAGTTGGGGGTTAAAAATCGGCACAACCCGTTGATCAGTTATTGCTTACTCGTTCCAATGCCTTTAAAGATGGCCCAACGGTTCCGGAGAAGTTCCTGATAAGCTGCTTTCATATCGGCACTCAAAAAAGAATCCGACACTTCAGAAAGGGCCAGATTCAGATTGTTGGAGAAATATCTAATGGAGTTTTCAACTGCCTTGGCGGGCAGACCGGCACTGGCGGCAAAAGCATGAAAATCACTCATTTTCAGTTTCGATTTTTTACCATTGATCGTGAGGGCCGACTCTTCGATATCTTGTGGAAGGGCCAATTTGGTAGCTACCAAATCGTAAGCCGGGGCCAGTAATACATTGCCATCCTGGTGACTGAGCAGTGAATAGTTTTTCAGATGCATATCGGCATTCCCCGTAAGATAAGAAAACAACACCACCTCGAAAAATCGTAATACATCCAGACCGGGGTTACTTGAAAAACGTCGGATGATTTTGGCGGTATGCTCGACCGCCCCCCGGTATTTGTATTCAGTCAAGCGTTCGCTCAGTTGGCAAAGATCTTCCATGGCCAGTTTTTTACCCTGGTTCCTATCCATTCGGCGGGTAATGTAGGCCAGTTCGCCCGATTGCAGCCGGATATAAGAAAAAGGGGCGGTAGGGAGACCGAATACCTGGGCCAAACGCATAGTCGTGTACTCGTTTTCAACAAGTTCAGGATAAACGGCTGAAGGTGGTTTAAGGATGAAATGTCCCCAAAGCCCAACCAGCGTGAGTCGGTATATACCTTCCTTGACATTTTTTTCGAATGCCAGCGACAACTTGGGTTGTACACCGGTAACTGCAATTTTGTTGCGTACTACTTGCCTCGCCAATTCGTACAAATCGGCGCTTGAATAGGGCAATTCGGGCACTTTGGTTGTCCCGAAAAAAGCTTGGCAACACTTGGGATGATACTCCCTGCCCGCGTCGGGTTCGATGGGTAGCAGGCAAAATAGGCAACGCTGTTTCATGGTGTATGCGGTATGATTCCGACGGCCCCAATGCAGTCGCGGCAACAGGCGAAAAGCAGCCCTACCCGGTCACGCGAGCTGATTTTCCAATACTGTTCGGCAATGTCAAGCAACCAGCCCTCCGGTATCAGTCCGTCAAAGAAGGGAAGGATGCTGTCGGAGGAATAAGTTCGGTCGGAAACAGGCAGGGTCAGGCTGACCGGAACAACTTCCGGCAGATCGAGATATGCAGGGAGGTAGCGGAAATGAAACCCATTTTCATCTTCCCAAACCTCGCCGGCTGCTTGGTCAAATAAGGTAACGGTCGCTTTTCTCATGACTAATCAGGTTGTATTTGCTGTCGGACAGGTAGCAATTCATGCCCGAATAGACCAAGTAACTGGTTTACTTTGTCCACGCGTAGCGTGATTTTCCCTTGCTCCAATTCCCGGACAAAGCGAAGCCCAACTCCGGCTTTTCTGGATAGTTCGGCTTGTGTGAGGCCCAATTTCTTTCGGCGGATTTTTACAAATTCGGCAATTGTAGTCATTTTTTATACCTTTTCGGGTGTAAAAATAGTTGTTTTTTCCAAATTAAATCCCGATGGGGTATAAAAATGTGAACGTAGAGGAAAATCGCCCCGATCGGTGCATTTGAGTAATATCGGTGCAAACTCGTACGAAAACGATTCTACGTTGGTGTGTTACCTTCCGGAATCTACCCGGATACGGTGCGCGGCGGTGGTTGCGCGCCGTATTTTGTTGGGAGACTTATTTTGGGAGATGAGAATTTTATTAATATTCTTGCCAGTCATTTGACAAAAAAAATAAGTACCTTATTTTCGCTGGTGAAATCAAGTGCAAATGAACCTAGACAGGCTTACTTCCTGAATTACACCCCCGTTTTGGTTTTGACCAAGACGGATGGGATGGGTGGTTGCGGGATTATTTAAAAATGCATACAAGTTGTACATGCTCTTAGAGAAGTAAGTTTGATTAACTCTTCAGTCTAATTTTGAACATAACTAATGAAGTCTAAATCATTTTTTCTTGGCCTAGCGATCGCGTCCATGCCGATAGCTGTAAAGTCACAAAACTTTGAATGGGCTAAACGAATAGGAGGGCTAAATTTTGATCATGGCACTTCTGTCACCACCGATGTATCAGGAAACGTTTATACTACCGGCTATTTTGTAGGGACTGTTGATTTCGATCCAGGGCCAGGTATATTTAATCTCAACTCGTCAGGGGAAGCGGACATTTTTATTTCCAAACTTGATGCTAATGGCAATTTCATGTGGGCCAAACAAATGGGAGGGATATCCCGCAATGAAAGTTTATCCATCACTACCGATAATACGGGGAACGTATTTATCACTGGCCTTTTTGTAGGCACTGCCGACTTCGATCCGGGTCCGGGAACATATAATCTTACCTCTCCGGGCTCAGAATATCATGACGCTTTCATTTGCAAGTTAAACTCTAATGGCAACTTCATATGGGCAAAGCAAATGGGCGGTACGTACTATGATGTTGGTGTTTCTATCATGACCGATGCTCTGGGAAATGTTTATACCACTGGATATTTTACGGGTACTGTCGATTTTGACCCGGGCCCGGGGGTATTTACCTTGAATGCGGCTGGAGGCTCGTTGGATTGGGACGTTTTCATTTCAAAACTGGATATATCCGGTAATTTTCTTTGGGCTAAACAGTTGGGAGGTATCTCATACAATAGCAGCACTTCTGTTGCTACCGATGCGTTTGGGAATGTATATACTACTGGACGGTTTGAAGGCACAGTTGACTTTGATCCGGGATTCGGCACTTTTGAACTTACATCGACTGGAATTGACGATGTTTTCATATCCAAACTGGATGAATCCGGTAATTTCCTTTGGGCAAAAACAATTGGAGGTGAAGAAAATGACAGTGGTTTATGCATCACTACTGATGATTCAGGAAATGTTTATACAATCGGAAATTTCAGGAGTACTGCCGATTTTGATCCAGGGCCCGGGGTATTTAACCTATCAACAGTTTTACCGGGGTATGATGACATTTTTATTTCAAAACTAGATGCATCAGGCAATTTCCTATGGGCTAAACAAATAGGGGGAGAAGGCTTTGATTGGGGTCGCTCCATTGCCACTGATAATTTAGGGAATGTTTATGTCACGGGATACTTTTCCGGCACTGCTGACTTTGACCCGGGTATGGAAGTATATAATCTGAACTCAGTAGGGGGGGCAGATATTTTTATTGCCAAACTGGATGCATCCGGTAGTTTTTTGTGGGCCATACAAATGGGCGGAACAGGGTTTGATGAAAGCCATTCCATTACCACCGATGCTTCAGGAAATCTTTATACTACGGGTAGTTTTTATGGGACAGTAGACTTCAACCCAGGAGGATGGATATTTGACCTGACATCAGCAGGACAAACGGATATTTTTATCCACAAAATAACCCAACCCGTTTCAAATATAAAAGCAAATAACTTGGTCTCTACATACCAGATATTTCCCAATCCGACCGACGGTTGGTTGAACATTGATCTGGGAGAAAACACACTGAATGCAAGAGTTGTTGTAAGAAATACGTTAGGGCAAGAAATACTAAGAAGAGATTATTATTCCACTAATCAAATAAAACTGGTTCTTGAAACGAATCCTGGAATCTATTTTCTGGAAATTACGGTCAACAACCAAAAAGAAGTCATCAAGATTGTAAAACAATGAACACAAACCAAATGAAATTAATGCTGGATGGACGAATTCTCAATTTAAACCATGTATTAATGATCAAGGTTTGATTGGGTCGCCAGAAAATATTGACGATAAGGATATTGTTGTTTGGTATCGAGCAGGTCATTATCATGATACTTCAGCTCCAATGGCAGGTGATCATCATGAAATACTTGGCCCAACCATTAGATGTTTATGGTCAGGACAAAGTCAGTCCGACTCAGAAGATGAGTAGTGCCCCCCACAACAAATCCCGCTTAATACCGGCAAAAGGCTAATTTTGGGCCTTTTCAAGACACTCATGTGCCGGATACCATTTAAACGATCTTTTCTCCTGCTTGTCGCCGCATTTTATGGCAGCGTCCTCGGGGCGCAATCCAGCGTAGTGCAGGACTGGGAAACCGCCCTGCTCAAAACCATGCAGGAAGACCTGGCGCGCCCGCATGTGCAGGCGCGCAACCTTTTTCACCTCTCCATCGCCCTCTACGATGCCTGGGCGGCTTACGACAAGGAAGCAAACACCTACCTGCTGGGAAAAACAGTGAACGACTTCACTTGTCCCTGCAACCCGATTCCACCACCCGCCGATGTGGAAGCGGCGCGCAGGGAAGCCATGAGTTTTGCCGCCTACCGCCTGCTCACAGCGCGCTACAACCGCTCGCCCATGGCCACCGATGCCCTGACCCGCTTCCGGGAGGTCATGCAACGCAACGGCTATAATTTTCAAACCTATTCGTCGGACTACTCCAGCGGCTCCCCGGCAGCCCTGGGGAATTATCTGGCGCAATGTATCCTGCAAATGGGCGCCCGGGACAATGCCGGTGAGGAAAACAACTACCAGGACGCCCGATACAAACCGCTCAACCCCTACCTTGAAGTGCGCGCGCCAGGGCCGGGAAAAATCAACAACCCCAACCACTGGCAACCCCTGAAACTGAACAGCGCCATTGACCTCGACGGTTATCCGGAAATCGAATGCAATTGCCTGGGGCGTACCTATGCTTCCCTGATTGATTCGGCGGACGACAAGGGGAAAGTGCGTTTTACGGGCACCCAGCGCTACCAGGGCGCCGACTGGAGTCGCGCCAAACCTTTTGCGCTCCCGCAGCAAAACAGGCGCGTGTATCGCCGCGACGGACACGATTACTTGTTGTATTTCGACCCGGGCAACGCTTATTTGCCCCGTCTCGATACGCTGAAAAACAGCGGCACATCCGAGGCCTATAAATGGAATTACGCGCTGGTGGCTGCCTGGTCGGGCTTTATGACACCCAACGACACAACGCGCTGGGACGTGTCGCCCGGCAGCATGGGCAACGTGCCGCCTTACCCCCGAAACCTGGCCGAACTGCCCGGTTTTTACCAACTGGAAACCGGCCGCGATGCCGGCAAGGGCTGGTCAAACAACCCTAAAACCGGCGAGCCATACACGCCGCAATGGGTGCGTCGCGGCGATTATATGCGCGCAGTGGTGCAGTATTGGGCCGAAGGCCCGAAGGAAGAAACCGCATCTGGGGCCTGGCTTTCCCTGTTGCAATACATCAGCAGACAAACAACGCTGGTCAAAAAGTT
The DNA here is from genome assembly GCA_033762055.1 of Saprospiraceae bacterium. Classification (GTDB taxonomy): domain Bacteria; phylum Bacteroidota; class Bacteroidia; order Chitinophagales; family Saprospiraceae; genus M3007. Next base: position 3,670 of record JANRLZ010000100.1, on the reverse strand, counting down.
CAATGGCAAAGGGCAGGTGATGAACGAACTGGAGTGGGATGTTAAATCCTGCTTTTTGCTCGGCAGCGCCCTGCACGATGCCGCCATTGCCGCCTGGGGCATCAAAGGCTGGTACGAAAGCGCGCGCCCCATAACTGCCCTGCGCTACATGGCCGCTCGCGGACAAAGTTCCGACCCGGCCCTGCCTTCCTATCACCCGGCCGGTATCCCATTGCTACCAGGGCGCATCGAGCTGATCAAAAAAGGCGACCCGCTGGCGGGTGAAAAAAACATCCATGCGGGTAAAATCAAGGTGTACGCCTGGAAAGGCCCAGTCGGCCATAAGGAAGCGGCGACCGAGACAGCGGGAACGGGCTGGATATTGGCCGAAAACTGGGTGCCATTTCAGCCCGGCACCTTTGTGACGCCGCCCTATCCGGGATTTGTGTCCGGGCATGCGGTATTTGCCCATGCCGCTGCCGAGGTGTTTGAGCGGCTGACCGGCGATGCCTTTTTCCCCGGCGGTATGGGAGAATTCCTGGTACCTGCCGACAAGCAGTTTTTGCGCATAGAGCAGGGGCCTTCCACGGATATTCGCCTGCAATGGGCGACTTACCGCGATGCCGCCGACCAGGCTGCACTCTCGCGGGTGTGGGCGGGTACGAACGCGCCTTTCGACGATATTCCCGGTCGTATCATTGGCGCAGAAGTGGGCAAAAGCGCCTTTGATCTGGCTAAAACCTATTTCTACAAAGACCGCGACCGCGACGGCTACCTGAGTTTCGAAGACTGCGACGACAACAATGCCGCCATCCACCCCGGCGCCCCGGAAAGCTGCGATGGCAAAGACAACGACTGCAATGGGATCGTGGATGATGCGACGCCGCCCTGCAAGGGGAGGTGAGGGATTGCACGTATAGTCAGTTGATAATGGTTTATGAAGGTTTATCGGGTTGATATAATTGACTATCAAATTGTTATCACCCAGTCATTTTCATAATCACTTTGCGTTGACTATATTTTATCTCATGCGGGAGATGTTTTATCCCGTGTGAGAGATATTTTATCTCGTGCGGGAGATGTTTTATCTCGTGCGGGACATGTTTTATCTCGTGATAGAGATATTTTATCCCGTGCGGGACATGTTTTATCTCGTGAGAGAGATATATTATCTCGTGCGGGAGATATTTTATCTCGTGAGAGAGATATGTTATCTCATGCGGGACATCCAACATCTTGAAACCCCCGAACTTTCAGTCGGGGGATTTGTGCCCTGTCTCCGCTTCCATCCAACATCTTTACAAAACATCAACATCCGGGAAGTGCGATGCGGATGTTTTGTAAAGATGATAGATGGAAAAGGGTGGGTACTTGCGGTCCCCGACTGAAAGTTCGGGGGTTACAAGATGTTTGATGTGGGAGTTCCTCTTTACAGAAAGTAATTATCCAGCACTAAATCTTAAAAAAATGAAACACCTCATATTTTACTCGTTCCTTCTCGCCGCCGCGCTGCTTTCCTGCAAAAAAGAAACGCCGGAAGACCCCGTCGTCGTTGTCCCGCCGCCCAAAGTACCCATTTTCCTGCCGGGAGATACCACCTTCGGTGCGGCGTATGCAGAAAAAAATACTTATGTCTGGACAGCCAATACGTATTGCAAGCATGCTTTAGTTGATTCCAACAAATTGATTTTACAACTTTTTACATACACCGCTAATGGCAGTCGCAGAGAAACACTGGGGTTGGCATTATTTTCCAAAAACGCTACCGGTGTTTATCAATTCGAGCCACGTGTAAATATCATCCCGCCGGCAGGGTCAGCGGGCGCAACCTATGGCACATGGTCTTCCGATGGCGATGTTGTTGAAGATTATTACTTGATAGACAGCACCGATGCCGCCAATCGCTTAACCATCACGCATATTGACCTGGTTAACAAACGGGTAGAAGGGCGTTTTCATGCTACTTTTGATTTGCAGCCCCCACGCCGCAATCCGGCCAATCCACTCAAGGCGAGTTTTACCAACGGGCGTTTTTGGGCAGTGATACGGGAATGAATCAACTCATCCCGTCTGCCCTCGTCGGTGTTTCAGACGGTTTGTTAAAGAGTTTATCTCGTGCGGGAGATCCAACATCTTGTAACCCCCGAACTTTCAGTCGGGGGATTTGTGCCCTGCCCACCTTCCATCCAACATCTTTACAAAACATCAACATCCGGGAAGTGCGATGCGGATGTTTTGTAAAGATGATAGATGGAAAAGGGTGGGTACTTGCGGCCCCCGACTGAAAGTTCGGGGGTTTCAAGATGTTGGATGTTGGAACATGTTTTGGTTGAGGATGAACGAGCGTATCCAAATGGCGCGTCGGTTTACAAGAGGTTGGAAGTTGGAATGTGTTTGGCCATACTATCATGTCCTGATAAAATGGTTACCCGTTGCTCACCCGACACAAAAAACGACGCAGCCCATCCAAACGGATGAACTGCGTCATTTTATTTCCATCAAACTCGCTTACTTCAGCTGGTACTGAAACACGCGAACGCCGGTATTATTTGCCTTGCCGCTTACTTCGTAGGTCCCTTTGGGCAGGGCGCCCGGCATGGGCTTGGCGTTGATATAATCGCGGACTACCGGGATTTTACCCGGATGCGAGTTTTCATACTTCTGCACCGCATAATGCATGATCATCATCTTGATAAACTCCCAGTCGGCATTGGCGAGCCAGGGGCGGTAGTACATCACTGCGAAATATTGCTTGTCGGCTGAAATGCCTGCCAAACCCAGGCCGGGCATTTGCTGACCGATGCCGCTGCCGCCGGTGTTGCCGCCACCCATGGAATAATCCAGGATACTGCCGTTGTCGTCGTCCGATTCATCGGCCTGGTTGCCTTCGGCGATGGCCGAGTTGATTTCGGCATTGCTCAGGGGCGGCATGGGTTTCATAAAGGCTTCGTTGCCTTTGAGCGTGCCGTCCTGCCGGAGTTCTGTTTCCACGTCTTTCGCCCAGGAGGCGCCGTGGAATTCTTCGGATTCACCCAACACCGCCGAAGGCGTGGCAAAGAAGTGCATTTTCCGATCGCCTTTCAAGGTGGTGCGATAAATGGGCTTCGGCGTAAAGTGATTGGAAGGGTACTCCCAATCGAACCCGTTTTTCACCGGAGCATTGGTCCAGCGATCGAGGTGGTTGGCTTCCGCCGGACAAAGTGCGCCTACGTTGATGTTACCGGGTGCGTCCCAGGTATAGCGGAAATCCCAGTATTTGGAATGTTGATCCGCCATCCAGGCGCCGGCTTCCGGGGTTTCAAAGGTGAACAAGGGCGGATCCATGAGATTTTCATCCTCATAATTCGGATCTTCGTTCAGATTAAAGCCTTTCAGGTCGTAGGCGTCAAAGCCTTCATCGCAACCCAACAGAATAACCGGACATTCTACCGAACCAAAAATCCCGTTTTCCACTTCAAAAATCTGTCGGGCAGAGCCTGTTTTTTTCACCGACATCGCCATCAGTTTGCCGTCCATCGAACTGTATTTGCTGGTTCTGAAATACAGTCCGCCGATAATCTTGTGGCGCTGCTCCTTTTTCGAGGTGCTGTTGCCCGACAGTTTGGTTTTGTGCAGGGTCATCTGGAACAGCTGCTGGTTGATATTTTGTACCGCCGGACCGGACACAGGCATGGGCGCCCGGTCGTCTGCC
>JANRLZ010000099.1:0-6110 GCA_033762055.1 Saprospiraceae bacterium | reverse complement strand
CCGGCTGGTTGGTGGCATAGTCGAATGTATTGACTTCGATAGCGCCCTTGTCTATACCCAGCCCCCATTCGGCAATGGGCCCCAGTTTGGGAGTGAGACCAAACAAGGGGACAAAATGATCGGCCGCCAACAGACTTTCGCCTTCCGTATCGTGTAAAATGGCGACCTGCTCCAGTTTGCCTTGTCCTTTCAAACCTACGACCTGGGCATTGGTAATAAGCCTGATTTTGCCGATTTCAACCAGGTGTTGCACTTTTTCAACGCTGTCTAATGCGCCACGGAACTCGGTTCTTCGATGGATCAGGGTTAATTCTTTGACGATATTCGCCAGATAAATGGTCCAGTCGAGCGCTGAATCGCCGCCACCGGCAATGACAACTCGTTTTCCCATGTACATTTCCGGGTTTCGCACGAAGTACTCTACGCCATGGTCTTCAAACTCGGCAATATTATCAATCGGAGGTTTACGGGGTTCGAAACTGCCTAATCCGCCGGCGATGAAGATAACCGGTGCGAGGTGTTTTTTACCGCGTTGTGTCGTAACGAGCCAGCGCCCATCACTTTGGCGTTCAATGGTTTCGGCACGTTCGCCCAGGGAAAAACCCGGCCGGAAGGGTTCAATTTGGCGAAGCAGGTTTTGTACCAGATCGCCGGCCAATACGCTGGGGTAACCGGGAATATCGTAGATCGGTTTTTTGGGATAAATTTCAGTCAACTGTCCGCCGGGCTGTGGCAGAATATCAATCAGATGACAACGTAATTTGAGCAAGCCGGCCTCAAATACAGCAAATAATCCAACAGGGCCGGCGCCGATAATAATGATGTCGGTTTCAATCGTTTGTCTATCCATGTATGTAATCGCAATAAGCTGCGCATGTTATTAAGAGCAAAGGCGCAAATTTAAACAGCAACCCCAGCCAAAAGTTGGCAGTACTTCAGCGACGCCTCCGCTCCTGCATGTATTTGCGTCGGCCGGCAGGTTTTGTCAGCGCGTCTTTGGCCAGATGCCCGGTCAGGGCTCCCATAGCGCCGATCAGGCCACCCATGAGGGCGGTTACCAGCAACAGCGTGACGGGTGAAGCGCCCAAAAACAATTGACCGACCTTGGTCGAAAGCAGGCTGCTATTGGACTGATCGGGCAACCATGCGGCTATCAGCCAACAAAGAAATCCGCCCGTAAAGCCGCTAAGGAATGCACCGTAGCCGGATTTCGGAATGATCCAGCCTGCAATAGCAGCCAAAGGAGCAAGTATCCACCACGGCAATCCGAGGCGGCAAAGATTGCCCAACAGGAAGATGACAAGTACGCCGATAAGGAAGTTTTTAATCATCGTTGAGACTGATTTTGATTCTATTGTGGTTTAAAAACCTGTTTACCCAACACACGACCGGTTCCATCATCCGGCGATTTCATCAGCAGCAATTCATAATAATTCCCTGATGCCCAGGTATTTACCATATTATCGTAATACATGCTGCCCGGATTGCCCGATTGACCGCCCGGATAAACACCCAGGGCGTTTATCTCGTCCCCGAGTTCAACGATCATACGCCAGGAGGGACCGTTGGTTTTACTCATCGCATTGGGCGCTGTGCGGTGGCCACCGATTTTCAAATCCATTCGGCCAAATGCTGGAATCTGACCCAGATGTCGTAATTCAAAGCCTTTTGTCTGGCTGTAAGCCGCGCGTTGTTCGGGATTTTGCTGAAAATACTGTTGTGCCAGTTTGAAAGATTCGAGAACAATGTCGCGTACAGTTTCGCGGAATGGCGTAGCCGGGTGGTCAAAATAAATGCTGGCCGAGTCGGTTTGCATCATATCAATAAAACGCCAGGCTTCGGGATACAACATGGCTACTTTTTGGTTTTTTACGGCAGCCAGGTCATCGGTGTGCAACGGACTATTGCCGTTTTTTTCCAGGATGCTGATCTCATCCCAGGTGGCTTCATAGCAGGAATCGAACCATACATCAAAAAGCAATGGGGCCAGGGCATCGGGGTCATAGCGATAATTCCATCGCGACAGCTCATCAGCCATTTGGCGGCCATAGTCGTCGAGTTGTGACCGATCGAGCAATTGGAGCATCACGGGCAGTGCGTCGGCAGCACGTTGACTAAAATTATCCAGTTGCAAATTTTTCATGTGCTCGGGCGTCACCGCCTGCATAGCCGCCAGCTGATCATGGATGCGCCGGCTGCGCCAGTCTTCAAAATTGCCGACGTAGTAGTAAGGGTAGGAGGGGGGGGTAGAGTGTTGATTGGCCGAAAAAACGAAACCGCGTGAAGGGTTTTTCATACTCGGTACCTGCTCCTGCGGGATATAATTGTGCCAGGCATTGATCCAGCGATCGCCTTCCTGTACAAACCTGCCTTGTTGCAGCCCGCGTACCGGGTATTTCCCCTGTACCTGAATGGCTATGTCGCCCGTGCGCGATGCAAAGACGATGTTTTGCGCCGGGGCATCAAAACCGGGAAGCGCTGCTTTGTAATCTTCGTAATTTTTTCCGGTATTCAATCCCAAAAACGTCTCAAATGCGCTGCGCTCCGGCACATCATGCGCCATCCAGCGGAATGCGCAATCGCGCAACGGATTGTCTGATTCAAAATCGTAGGTAACCGGACCAAAAACGGTATATCGGACGGTATCAAGCAGGGTTTTGCCTCCTTTTACGCCAATTTCTTCATAACGATACGTTACGCTTTTTTCCTCGTTGTCGAGTTTGTATTTTGAACGTTCTGCATTGATCCAATGGATTTTATACCAGTCAGACACGTCGTGGCTCACATTGGTCATGCCCCAGGCGATGTGTTCGTTGAACCCGATCACGACCCCCGGTACTCCCGGAAGGGATACGCCGTAGGTGTTGGTTTGCGGGGTGTGTATTTGTATCTGAAACCAAATAGAAGGCAGGGTCAGATTGAGGTGCGGGTCGTTGCATAAGATGGGTTTGCCGGAGCGCGTTTTTTGTCCGCTGACCGCCCAGTTATTACTCCCTACAATCGGGCCGTCGTACTTATAATGTTCTTCGTTTTGATACTCAACCGGCTCAAGGGCGCCCAGCCGGTTGGTCGCGCTGGCTACAAACGGCGGTGGCAGCAGCGGGCTTAACCCTTTCCATTGCCCGGTGTCAGGTATAATAGGCTGTTGTTTCGGATTCCATTCAGGGTAAAGGTATTCGAAAGCCTCAGGGCCAAGTTGGGCAAAGGTATTGGTGCTTTCAAGGTCATCGTCCCAGGCGCAGAGGGTCTCTGCCATGGCTTCGGTCACAAGGGCGGCTTTGAGGGCCGTCCAGGGTTCGGGCGCGTAATCAAGCAGTTTGTATTCGATCGGCCAGTCGGCTTTCGACATTTGGCTGATCCAGGCGTTGACGCCGGCAGTGTAAGCATCGAGCAAAACCATGGTTTCCGGCGATTTTCGCCAGCCGATCAGGTCGTTTTCTGCAGCAAACACCATCCCTCTGCGCCGGGCAAGCCGGTCAATCCGCAGGGTACGCTCGCCGAGTACTTCAGAGAGCCGCCCGGATGCCTTGCGTGCAGTAATATCCATTTGCCACAGGCGGTGTTGGGCTGTGATGTAGCCTTGCACCCGTGCCGCGTCTTCCATATTTTGGGCAAAAATGTGCGGCACCATCAAGTCGTCGTACACCACTTGCACCGGACCTTTTAGACCCGGCATGGAAATGTCGTGAAAAACGGGGGCGCCGACGGATTCAGCGTTGGTCCAAAAACCGCTGAACGGGTTAAAAAAAGCGCCCGGCGGCGGAAGCGTTTTGTCGCCTGCTTGTTGCGGTCGGGCGAGTTGCCAGACCAGCAGGATCGTGACCAAAAGGGAGAGTAAAAATTTTATCAGGCGCATGGAAGGGAATGCGTTACTTGCAAAACTATGAGCGGGCAAGATAGTATGCGAAGCATGTAATCGCCGCTTTATGCCCTCTTTTTTTGGTAAAAAATGGCATGCTTGGGTCAAGACTGGTGCGGAGCAGCAATGTTATTTTATCTGCCGGAAATCGTTTCAAAGGGTATTGAAGGTCGTTTTTATCAAGCAGGATAAATTTTTCAAAAAAAATACCGACAAAAACTTGCCTAATCACGACAAATCGCCCTAAAATTGCAGCAAGTAGTTTTTGTGTTTATTTGTTTGGGTTAGAATCCCTCGCTGCAAACAGTGAGGGATTTCTTTTTCAATATTTTTTCCAGGCGCTTGATTTTCAATACCTTAAATAGGTTTGCCTGGTAAGTGTGTAACTAAAGAGATGAAAAAAAGCCGGCCCTTGGTATTCCAAAGACCGGCTTTTTTCTTGTAAACGAAGCAATATCAAAGGCGACCCAGGGCGCCGGCCAATGCTGTGAACTGAAAAGGCCAGGCTACCCAGATCCATTCGGGCATCCAGATAAGGAGCGCAAACATCGCTACGGTGCTGACCGCAAAAACGATCCAGTCGCGACCTTTGTTATTGACGTATTCTTCGTTCTTTTTCATGTTGTGCAAGTCCGTTTTTTTGATGCGCAAAAGTAAAAATGTTTTCGAAAACCCCTTGATTCATCAGATCAATTTGGAGCGTGTTCAAATTATTTTTTACATCGAACAAAGGACGGTTCTGCCGGCATTTCTTTCCTTTGCGGTCATGATTCAGGTATTTGTCACCGGCGGTACTTTCGACAAGGAGTACAATTATCTCACAGGCGAACTTTATTTTAAAGACACCCACCTCAGCGAAATGTTTCAGCTCGGGCGATGCAGCGTAGATATTGATATCCGCACGCTGATGATGGTGGATTCGTTGGAGATGCGCGATGAAGACCGCGCGCTGATCATCCACAACTGCCGCCGAACCCCCTCTCATCGTATTCTCATTACCCATGGCACCGATCGAATGGTGGAAACCGCCCGCCATTTGGCGGAGGCCGACATCAACGAAAAGACGATCGTCCTCACCGGCGCAATGATCCCTTATGCTTTTGGTACCTCATCCGACGGCTTTTTCAACCTCGGCAGTGCGCTTGCATTTGCACAGGTATTGCCGCCCGGGGTGTATGTGGTGATGAACGGTCGTTATTTCAACTGGGATCGCGTGCGAAAAAACCGCCAAACCGGCACCTTCGAGGAATTGCCCGATGATGAAAACGGCGGAGAATTTACCATTTGAATCGGCTACTGCTGTAAAAAATCCAGACGTCCGCCCAACCATCCTACATAAAGGAGGGCTGAAAACAAAAGGGATAAAATCGAAATTCCCATGACCTGAAAATAACGTTTGGGCACCTTTGAACGCTCTATTCCTTCCGCGATCAGCGCAATCAGCAAAACGGCTAATACGATGAGGCCGACAATCAACGTTAAAAGCGCCGCAACGTAGTCGTTGAGCAGCCAAAGTGCCAGCCAGACGATGGTTTGCACCAAAAAAATCTCCAACAAGGACAAACGGATATTGATCCAACGATTGAAATCTACCATGCTAAAACATTTTGCATTGCCTTTCCTGTTGCTATGCGGAACCCTCGTTCCCGCCCTCAGCCAAAACGACAAAGAAGAAACCGGGCCGCCCAGCACAGAGGCTGAATTCGAGCAGCAATATCAGCAACGTATTCGGTTGGAAGTGCTGAACAACGTCTATATTCCCAAAAATCTGGAAGATGCGATGAAGGAACTCGACAAACGGGTGTCGGAAGAATCGCGTTTGAAGTTTAAATCTATCCCGGAAGACAGTGTTTGCGCAGTAATGCACCACCGTCTCGGTCAATGGATGATTCTAAACTGGGGATTTTATGGCGGCTCGCGCCTTTCACATTACCTGCGCAGTGCAGGCGTTACTTTCCCCGATGATATGGCTGATTTTCTCATTCTCGCCTATCACCGCCGGCAAAACGGCAAACCCATCGAAATCAAACAGTTAGCCACTGACTTCCGTGAGCGCCGAAAAAAAGAGTACTTGGATAAAATGAAAAAAGGGCAGGTGATACACGAAGAAGTGCGGAAGAAAAACTGATAGGAGAAACCGCTTCTCCCCCTCTTTTGAGGTTTGAGGCCAATATTAGACCTCTTGCGAAAGGAGCGTTTGAGCCAAAACTGGAGCATTTTATGGTTGGGCAAGGCCTGTTTTTGAGTTCGT
>JANRLZ010000098.1:0-5983 GCA_033762055.1 Saprospiraceae bacterium | reverse complement strand
AGCGCCCACCCCGACCTGCAACCCGACGATGCCAAAGCCATGGTATCGTACATCCTCTCCCTCGATGAAGGAGAAGACGACGGTGAAGGCGGCGGCGCCATGAAAAGTCTCGCCGAAATCCCCGACAACAAATGGTTGCGCGCCGACAACAGCGTAGGTGACCGCGACCTTTCGCCCGGACTGCTGGTGAAAGTGTGGCAAACCAACCAGTCGCTGCAAAGGCTTGATGATGTCAACTACGAATCAACGCCCGATCGTATCGCTTCCGCCACCAAAGTGGAGGCCGGCGCCGAAGACTTCGGCGAACTGGAAAACAACTTCGCCCTGCGCGCCACCGGCTATCTTTTCCTCGACAAAGACGACAATGTAGTATTCCAGCTCGGCAGCGACGACGGCAGCCGCTTGTTTATTGACGGACAGGAAATTATCAACCACGACGGTCCTCACGGCATGAATCCGAAAGAAGCCGAAATCGCCCTTCGCGCCGGATACCACCCCATCCGGATTGATTATTTCCAGGGTGGCGGCGGTCGCGGCATTGCCTTGAAATGGACGCGTTTTGGTACCACGGGCTTCAAAATCATCGGCGAAGGCAATCTTTTCCACCGCAAATCCGAAGATGTGGACGGCATGACCGCCTTTTCCAAAATTGCCAACGCCATCCCGGGCGACGGCGCGCCGCTCACCGAAGTGCACCCATCCTACGACCTCTCGCAGGCACGCCCGGATGAATTCCTGCCCAAAGTGGCCGGCATGGATTTTCTGCCCGACGGGCGGCTCGTCGTTTCCACCTGGGATGCCGCCGGCGCCGTGTACGTACTCGACAATGTGCAAAGCGGCGATCCGAAACAAATCAAGGTGAAACGTATCGCGCAGGGACTGGCCGAACCGCTGGGCTTGAAAGTGGTGGACGGCCAGATATTTGTGTTGCAAAAACAGGAACTCACCAAACTGGTAGATACCAACGGCGATGATGTGATTGACGAATACCAGTGCTTTGCCAAAGGCTGGCGCGCTTCGGCCAATTTCCACGAATTTGCCTTTGGCCTGGTGTACAAGGACGGCTATTTCTACGCCGCCCTGGCTATTGCCATCAATCCGGGTGGCGCCAGCACCCGGCCGCAAATCCCCGATCGGGGTAAAGTGGTGAAAATAAGCGCCAAAGACGGCAGCATCGAATTTGTCGCCCGCGGCCTGCGCACACCCGACGGCGTGGGCGTCGGCCCCGACGGCGAAATATTTATCGCCGACAACCAGGGCGACTGGCTGCCTTCCTCCAAAATCCTGCACGTAAAACCCGGCGCTTTTTACAATTCGTACGCGGTAGACAGCTTAGCCGTGGCCGGCATGCCCATCCAGCAACCGGTGGTCTGGCTGCCGCAGGATGATATCGGCAATTCGCCGACCCAGCCCATCGTCATCAACGACGGCCCTTACAAAAACCAGTTGCTGCACGGCGACGTCTGCTATGGCGGCCTCCAGCGGGTGTTTATGGAAAAAGTAAATGGCGATTACCAGGGTTGTGTATTCCGTTTCACGCAGGGACTGGAGGGCGCCACCCACCGCCTTGTGTGGGGTCCCGATGGCGGTTTGTATGTGGGCATGATCGGTAATCCGGGCAACTGGGGGCAGCAGGGCAAACTATGGTACGGCATTCAACGCATGAAATACAACGGCGAGTCAACGTTTGAAATGCTGGCCGTTCGGGCCAAAAGCAACGGCATGGAAATCGAATTTACCGAACCCCTGCGCGAAGGTGACGGCTGGGATGCGGGACATTACCTCGTCAAACAGTGGCGTTACGAGCCGACGGTCAATTATGGCGGTCCGAAAATTGATGAAACCGCAATGGCGGTCAAATCAGCGACCGTTTCAGCGGATCGCAAGAAAGTGTTTCTGGAAATTCCGGGGCTCCAGCCGCTTCACGTTGTACACATTCAATTGCGCAACCTGCCCGTTTCTGATCTCGACCATGAAATCTGGACCACTGAAGCCTGGTACACCCTCAACGCCATTCCCGCCGATGCGGGCGTGGCCGGCGCGCCACCGGCAGCCGGAGCCCCACCGGCCGACAACACCCTGACGGAGAAAGAAAAACGCGAGGGCTGGCAGTTGTTGTTCGACGGACAAAGTCTGGGCGGCTGGCACAATTACGGCAAAACCACCATCGGCAAATCCTGGATCATCCAGGATAATTCAATCCATCTCGACGCCAAACCCAACGAAAAGGGCCACTGGCAAGCGCCCGATGGCGGCGACATCGTGAGTGCCGAGGAATACGGCGATTTTGAATTAAAAATTGACTGGAAAGTAGCGCCCTGCGGCAATTCGGGCATCATTTACCACATCGTGGAAGACCCTTCCAAATACGACTATGTGTGGAAAACCGGCCCGGAAATGCAGGTGCTCGACAACGCCTGTCACCCGGATTCAAAATATCCGAAACACCGCGCGGGCGATCTGTATGATCTGGTCGAATGCAAATATGTGACCGTAAAACCCGGCGGCGAATGGAACCATGCGCGACTGGTGTTTAAAAAAGGCCGGGTTGAGCATTGGCTCAACCACCGCAAATTGGTGAGCCTGCAAATGTTCGACAAAAACGGCAAGCCCACCAAAGAATGGCTTGATCTCATTGCCGGCAGTAAGTTCCCGGCGTTGAGCAAGGATTTTGGTCTTTTCCAAAAAGGTAAAATTGCCTTGCAGGATCACGGCGACCCGGTCTGGTACAAGAATATCAAGATCAGGAAGTTGTAAGTGGTTGCCGGAGCGAGCATAGCGGCTGTCTCACAAGTTTCAATTTAGACAGGATTTTCAGTTTTTTTACTTCTTGGGGTAATTAGCCTGTAAATTTTGACCCTACCTAAACTGAACACTGCGAGACAGCCGCTTTTTTATTCTTGCCATTAACGACCAAAATTCTGATAACGGTGGGGGCCGGCAACTCTTCTTATAACATTGAAGTGTGACGGTTTAACGCGTGTTGTTGTCCAACATCGCGCTTGTATTGAGCAGTGCAGACGGGTAGTTAACACAACATTGATTTATTTCCGAGTGATGGCGTCGCAATGTTGGCTCATTTTGAGGGCATAATTTGCGCATATTAACCTGAAAATATCACATTCTCGGAGCGGTTTTTACACAACATAGCGCTTACACCGAGCAACATCACGACACTGTTTACACAACATCGCACCTGCACTGCGTAAAAGTGTGGCAGCATTTCTATGCCCAAAGGAAAAATAACAAGCGAAAAACGAGTTCTCCCAAGCGCCGTGCCATTTCTATTTTTCCCTTCATTGGATACTTGCTGGTCGCCATTCAACTGTTAAGAAGTGTTAAGAAAACGGGGAATATATGTGGCTGACTCTTAAATAATTCTTAAAGTCTGATTCCTTGCCAACCAGAAGGCAGCGTTTTGACGCCTTTAAACGTATTAGCACCAACGTTGGCTCCACTCGCGAGGAGCATTATTTCAACCGGTATTTGCGCAGATACTGTTCACCCGATCCGGATAAAAAACCGGATCTACAAACAGTTTATTACAATGAAAAAGTTGATCAATCGGCGCGATTTTCGTTTCACGCCACAATCCGAGCTGGCCTCATTGACTGAAAACATCCTGCAACGAATCAAGGAAAAGCCCGAATTGGCCTTTCTGTCTGAGAAGGGTGAAGCGCTTGAAGCAGTGTTGGAACAATACATACATGCGCTGGCGGCTGCCCGAAACAGGGGTATTTTGGAGGTCGCCGTTAAAAACGAGATGCGTACCGCCCTAATAAAAGCCCTGGAGCAGGTAGCCGACACTATAGAAAAAGACCCGTTGGCCAACGAAACACTTGCGTTAAGTGCCGGCTTTAAAACGCGTAAAACGTCGCTCACTGTACATGAACCACCGATTCCCAAAGTACTTAATCTGACACCGACCGGTAATCGGGGTGAGTTGAAAGTAGCGCTGCAAACGTGGCAAGGAATCCGCCCGCGCGGCTTCATGCATGCCTGCGAATACTCGACCGACCAAGGCCAGACATGGCGAAACGGCAAGTACAAACCATCGCAACGTTTTGTACTCAGCGGGTTACCGCCTTACAGTGTGTTGTTGGTTCGGTTCCGTACCATCGCGCCCAATGGCGACACCAGCGATTGGTCGGAAACGATGACGGCGGTAGTTAGTTAGCGATTTTTGTGTTTTTCATACAAAGCGACCATTCCGAATGTTTCGGAGTGGTCGCTTTTGTTTTGAACAGATTCTTTCTTCGTGTGTCACTTTCGGGCAAACTAATTTTTCAGATTAGTTTCTGTTTGAAATATGGAACCCGAATTGATTGGTGAGTTAGTCACAAATGCCTGCGTATATGTATGAACCATGCCATCATTGGATCATTGATAGGCAATTAATCTCCTTGTAGGGATCGTATTCAAGTCATTTGCTGATTAATATCTGATACCCAAGATAGCCTTGCAGTATGTTGACTTTTCCTACCTTTACACATCAATTTGAGACCATATGGCATATATTCAAAAACCTGTATTTTCCGGTCACGAAACATTCCAATGCCGTCATTTATGGCTCAAAAAGGGGTACGATTTTGTTAAGGCCGGAAAGTCATTTTCAGATGAAGATGCTGTAGTCGAATTGGGTGTCGGTAAAAATATGGTCTCTTCCATCCGGTTTTGGCTTCGAGCGTTTGATATGTTGGAAGGGAACGAGCCGACTTTGCTCGCAGAACTCTTATTCGATGATGAAATTGGCTACGATCCTTATATTGAGGATGAGGCTACTTTATGGTTACTTCATTATCATTTAGCAAAAAAAGGGTTTGCCACATCGTATTATTTTATTTTCAATGAATTAAGAAAAGAGAAAATCGAATTTTCAGAAGACTACTACTTGAATTATATTAAGCGGAAGTCAGAATCAATCCCTCCTTTTCAGTTCAATCCAAATACAGTCAAAAGCGATTTTGAGGTTTTCCAAAAAATGTATATTGGCTCTGAATCGTCCAAAGACCGTGAAGAGATTATCTCGGGTATTCTGACTGAATTGCGCCTCGTACGCATACTTGACAGTCCTGACAGGAAGCGTGTTTTTCAAATTGAGGAAACTGAGCGTGAAGAATTGCCTGCTGAAATCCTGTTGTATGCCATACTCTCCAACGAAAATTATGGTATGTCGGTTAACTTCGAATCGCTGATAAGCGGCTATGATAGCCCCGGCTCCATTTTCGCCATCAATCGTACAGGCTTACTGCAAAAAATAGAAGTACTTATTCGGGATTTTGATTTTATTGTGTTCAAAGACGATGCTGGCATTCGTGAATTGCAGTTCAGAGAAAAACCGGAATCTCCATTTGAAATCCTCAACAAATACTATCATGGCAATTAAATATTCTCCCTCGGTCAATATCATCCGGGACAGCAACCGCGACCTTGGGTATATCCCAACGCCAAATGCGGAACGCATTGCCAAACTGATTGCATCCAATTTTTCAGATGGATTGCGCTCTTTCACACTCATAGGCTCGTATGGAACAGGAAAATCTTCTTTTCTATGGGCTATCTCTCAGACCATATTGGGCAAAAAGCGTTTTTTCGATCTAGGTTTTGATAATTACACGGCGGTTGAAGCACTCAACATGGTAGGCGAGTTCAGCCCGGTTAGCGATTACTTTGCGAATTATTTTGGCGTAGAGGACTCAAAAAAAATAGATTTTACACAGCATATTTTTTCGGAAATCTACAATCGGTATCATGGTTTAGGCAAAGGAAATCGTCTGTTACTTTTGTTAATAGACGAGTTTGGAAAGTTTCTGGAATATGCCGCACGACACGAACCAGAGAAGGAACTTTATTTTTTACAGCAATTGGCGGAATTTGTCAATAACTCCGACCATAATATTCTGCTTATTACTTCTCTACATCAAAACTTCGATGCTTATGCCAGCAAACTAAACGAACCACAACGGAACGAGTGGACAAAAGT
>JANRLZ010000097.1:0-8689 GCA_033762055.1 Saprospiraceae bacterium | reverse complement strand
TTAGAGGTGCTGTGTTAAAAACCAAACCTTTGACCAAGAATTAAGAATAAATCTGAGGTCAAAATCAAAAAAGTTCATTGACATCAAAAAGTAGTAAATTTGCCTACTTAAGCAGGTCGATCACTCGACCATGCAGCGTAGGCAGAGGCAAAGCTTCTGCCTATTTTGTTTGTTGGGGTTTGTTGTAATTTGGATCAAAGGGTACATTATTTTTAAACAAGGTGTAAATGAGTACCAAGAGTTTTCGTTGAACGGCCACCAGGCCAATCATTTTGACTTTTGGATTTCGCTCTGTCACCCGTTGGTAAAGGTCGTTTAATAGAGGTTCATGTCTGGCAGCGCTGAGCGCCGGATAATGCAGCGCTCTTCGGATATGGGAGTTGCCTTTTTTTGAGATTCTGGTTTTTCCTTTGATAGAAGAACCGGATTGCCGTTCCACCACATCGTATCCCGCATAACTGACCAACTGGGCTTTGTTTTCGATCAAATCGAAGCCGTTAGTTTCGCCGATAATCGTTACTGCGGTGAGCCATCCTACGCCCTTGATCGTACACACATTGTCCACTTTGGCCTTCAATTCAGCATCCTGCTGGAGAACTTGCTGTATTTGACGATCAATTTCGGCGATTTGTTTTCCCAAAAATTTGATGTGAGCGGCAGATCGTTGCAGTGTTTTTTTTTCGGGTTGATGTTCGTATTTATGGGCATGAAGTTGATTGTTTGCCGCCACAATATGTTCCTGTGTGGCTTCGCGCTCGCGGCATAAGCGCTTGATTGTCAGTATTGTTCCTGAGCAACCCTTCCATAGTTTCATTTTGCGCTCCAAACCCAATTGTGCTAACGCTCGCGCTTCCACGGCGTCCGTTTTGGTCTTGATATTCAGGCTTTGCAGGTAACTTTTGCTCTTATTGGGCAAAAGAACACATACTTGATACTGTTGTCCTTTAAAATAATGCGCAACATTTTCATAGTACACACCTGTTGCTTCCATTACAATCCAAAGCGGTACATCAGCCTTGACAAAACGTTTCATCCAACTTTCCATCGCTTTCCAACCTCCCAGACGATTGGCAAATCGCTTGGTAGATTTGCAATATACTTCCTGCTTGCTGTCCATTTGTGAAAAGCATACCTCAAGTGTATCTTTGCTTACATCTATACCAACGCATTGTTTGGTAATGGATTGAAGCGAGACGGATGTTGCCACATGAGTTGAAAAAACAGATTTTGAATTGCCGGACATAACATAAAATGATTGGTGAAAAAACGGTCCTCCATCGCCTTGTCTCGTAGCTTACGCTGTCTGACAGGATAAAACCCGTCGACTTAAGTGCTGTTCAGGCTCTAAAGAACCCAGAAGGGGAGGAATTTCTCTAAAACTACATAGTGGATACCCACTTGTTTGCATGTCATACCTCTCACCCTTCCGGTATTCCAAATCTACTACTTTTTGATGTCAATGAACTTGTTTTTCATTCGCACCGCGAACGTACGAGGTGTTTGGTTTGTCTAATAGGGCAATCCAAACTAAATAAAACCTGTTTATCCTGTAAATCCTGTCCAAAAAACCTGTTTATCCTGTAAATCCTGTCCAAAAAACCTGTAAATCCTGTCCAAAAAACCTGTAAATCCTGTCTAAAAAACCTGTAAATCCTGTCCAAAAAACCTGTCCTACCGCCAAACTGCGGCGCCGAGGCGTTTTGCGTTTTGTGAATTGGCTAATACAATTTGATAATAACCGGCTGGAACCTCATGCAAGTTGAATAATTCGAGGGTGGATATGGTTCTGGTGTGCAGGGTATTGAAACCTGTTTCAAAGGTTTTTCCCCGCATATCGCGCAATTCAATCCGGTCGCCGGGTTTGAACAGGTGATTGGCAAAATGGTATTCCAGTTGATTGCCTGTCGGGTCGTAGGAAAAAATACCGCCGTTGCCTGCTATTTTTTCTCCCAGTTCAATCCAGGCGCCGGTTACATCGGGCAACCCGTACCCGCGCTGATTATCGGGTGCTGCTGCCTGATCGGCCACGGCAAAAGCCGCTTCCATGACTTCCTCCGCCGTTTTATCCGGGTAAGCGCTCCAAAGCGATGCCAGCGCACCTGCCAGCATGGGTGATGCCAGCGAGGTGCCACTCGACAAACCAAGTGCGATACCGACATTGCCGGCTACCACCACTTGATCGCCCGGCGCAACCAGATCAGGCTTGATACGGCCGTCGGGCGTCGGACCGTACGAGCTGAACGCAGCGTGTGCGCCGGCGCCATCCACTGCTCCTACTGCAAGAATACCCGGCGCATCGGCCGGTACCCCGATGAAATGCCATGCTCCGTCGCCTTCGTTGCCCGCCGAATTACAGATAATCATGCCTTTGGTCGCGGCTATTGCTGCGCCGCGAGATGCAATGGAGCTGCGGCCATCCAGCGTCGCATAGGTATGACTGAGCGACGGGTCGTTGTAACTGGTATAACCCAGCGAAGCATTTACGATGTTGCACCCCACACTGTCGGCCCATTCTGCACCGGCGACCCAATTGGCTTCTTCAATGGGGAATTCGCCGCCGGTGTCTTCTGTTTTTAATAAAAAATAAGTCGCATCCGGAGCGGTGCCCACATAGTATTGCGGCAAATTGGACGCCATAACCGATAGTACCGAAGTGCCGTGGTTGGCGCCTTCAAATACTCCTGCGTCGCGTTCTACGAAGTCCCAACCTGGTATCAATCGTCCTTGTAAGGCTACGCTGTCGAACATCGGAATCGTGTCGGTATTGGTAAAGCCGCCATCCATCACGGCCACCCAGATGTCTTTACCTCGATGCCCAAGGGTATGCAAGGCTGGAATGCCCAACAGCTGGTTCTGTTGTCCGGCATACCCCCACAGAGGAATGTCGTCGCCCTCGATGGCAGGCGCTTTAGCCAATGGCGCTCGTTTTTTTGGCGACCGATTGGGGGCATGGCGATACTTCAGGTGGGGGCCGAGGTATTGTATTTTCCGGACGAACGGCAACCGCTCGATCCGCCGGGCGGTAAGGGAATCGGACATAATCGCAGCGGCATTGAGCCATCTTGAAGTATGGTGAATGACGGCTCCCTCTTTTTTCAGGGCTTCCAGATAGGCAGGATCAACAGGCAGATCATTTTCAACAATGGCGATGCCGGCATTGGCCCGCCGCTCAAGTGCGCGTGCAGAAAGAAATTCGGCCGGTCGGCAGGTGCAATAGGGCGTGTTGTCTTTATCGGTAAATTCAATCCAGAACTTGCTGATTTTTTGTGCCAACAAGGTGTATGTTGAAAAAAACAATGCGATGGTTATGATGTGTTTTTGCATGAATGGGTCGTATAAGTAGCGCGACAAAGTACGTGAAAAATCGGGTTGAAAAACTGCCTACCTTCGCCGCGCAAACATTTCATCGCTTTGGCTGATCAAGTTTTAACACGCCGTTCCACTTCACCCGTATTCAGCATCATCACTGTTGTGTACAATGGTGAAAGCCTCTTGCCGGGTACGATGGAAAGTGTACGGAAACAAACTTACCCGCATATCGAATACATCGTGGTAGATGGGGCCTCCAAAGACGGCACGCCGCAGATCATCGCGTCGTATGCTGCGTCAATGCCGCACCTGCGTTGGGTGTCCGAACCGGATCGGGGCTTATATGATGCCATGAACAAGGGGCTCCGCATGGCTACCGGCGATTTTGTTCAATTCCTCAATGCGGGCGACTGGCTGCATGCACCTGATACCATTGAAAAGATGGCGGCGCTGGCGGGGCCGCCAACCGATGTATTGTATGGAGAAACTTTGCTGGTAGACGAGCAGCGCCAGCCACACGGGCTGATGAGCGAACTGAGCACCCGGCAGGTGCCGGCCCATTTAAACTGGAAAAAATATTTGGGCGGCATGCTTGTCGTCCACCAGTCCTTTATCCCGCGTCGGCTTTTAGCGCCCGAGTACCGGCTCGAAGCAGGATTATGTGCCGACTTCGACTGGTGCATAGAAATTTTGAAAAAAAGCCGGGAAAATCTGCGTTTTGAGGGTGTTGTTACCGACTATCTCATGGGCGGCTTGTCGAAAAAACGCCACCGGCAAAGTTTGCGCGAACGTTTCGCCGTAATGCAGCGGCATTTTGGTCTTGTTCCGACCCTGCTGGCACACGTGGGTATCATCATTCGTGCACTGTTGCATCGCCTGCGGCGCATGGGTCGGGAAAAGTATTAGAAAATCTATACCTGTTCTTTGATGTGGCACTTGCTCATCATCTGCCGCCGGTAGAGGATGCCGGCTCAATGCCGTTAAAAATGGGCTGAATCTTCAAAGAATCAATAGGGGGCACAGCAGGCGGCTGAAAAGGCCGGCCGGGTCGGGCGCGGGCAAGCGAGTCGTTCAGGGCATTTTGCGCTTCCATGAGGAGAAGAGAGTCTACCCGTTCTTCGGCGGTTTCCAGTAATGCTTCCCGGCATTCTTCTCTCTTCTTTTTGTTAAATGCCTCGACGCGTTCTGCTACTTTTTCCCGAACAATCTGCTCCTTGTCTCGCCCGCAGGCGGCAGCGCCCAGTAGCCCTGCGGCTACAGCCAACCCCAAAAAATACAGGTCGAATTGTTTGTTCATCGGGGCAAAATTGATCCAATTTTGAGAAAAATCGAGCGATATTTTCCCGTTCAGGAAAAAATATTACCAACAATACTTTTTCATTTTCCATAAAAAAATGGAAAAAACAAGAAAAAATACACGCCAACAATAGAATTCGCCTCGTTTCATCTTTGTATCTTTGCGCCCCTGAAAAAGGGCTGAAAAATTTTTTACAATTTTTTGGTATTAATCAAACAGCCTGTATCTTTGTCCTGCTTGAAGTATTAAACGAAATACTATTCGAGCATTCCATAGCAAAGTCCGACCGAATTTCGGTTTCTCTTTAAGAAGTTTTCATTTGGTTTTTTGGGGTTATACAGGGTGCTACTGAGCAATCAGTCAGTGCCCTGTTTTTTTATGCGCCTGTTCCACCTTCTTCCCTTGGTGGGTGCCTAACTTTGTCCGACTTCCCCGCCCCTGATACCACTCACAACATCCTGGTACATTTCACGATGAAAAAAACGACCCTGCTCTTTTTACCGGCATTGCTGTTTGCCGCATTTACCTCCTCTGCGCAATTCCCGTACACCATTGAAAAAGAAGCGCTGGGCGATACTGCCATGGTGGTAACAGCACACCCGCTGGCAACCAAAGTCGGCCTGGATATTTTGAAAAAAGGCGGCAACGCGATGGATGCCGCTGTGGCTGTACAGTTTGCGCTCGCCGTTGTGTACCCACAGGCCGGCAATATCGGTGGCGGTGGTTTTCTGCTTTATCGCGACGCCAAAGGCAAAAAAACACTCGCCCTCGATTACCGGGAAAAAGCCCCGGCAGCTGCCGAAAAAGACATGTACCTTGATTCGGCCGGCAATATCATCCCCAATAAAAGCCGCCTGGGTATCTTCGCTTGCGGCGTGCCCGGAACAGTTGACGGCATGTGGCAAGCCCATTTTTACCACGGTCGTCTTACCTGGGGGGAAGTAGTGACGCCCTCTATTGACCTGGCCGAGAAAGGATTCCAGATTACCGAACAGGAGGCGGAAAACCTCAACAGCGAAAAACTCACCTTCGTTCGTCATTGCAGCCTCCTGCCGGCCTTTGTCAAATATGAAGGCTGGAAAGCGGGCGACTGGTTGATCCAGAAAGACCTGGCACAAACCCTGCGACGCATCGCCGGCGATGGTCGGGAAGGATTTTACGAAGGCCCGACGGCCATGCTCATTCTCAAAGAAATGAATAAAAAAGGCGGGTTGATTACCGCCGAAGACCTGAAAAGTTACAAAAGCGTGTGGCGCACTCCCCTCGAATTCGACTGGAAAGACATGCATATCATCACCATGCCGCCACCCAGCAGCGGCGGTATCATCCTGCGCCAGTTACTCGGGATGACAGATTTGTACCCGCTAAAAAGTTATGGATTTCAGTCGGCACAAGCCGTTCACCTGATGGCCGAAGCCGAACGCCGGTCCTATGCCGACCGCTCTTACCACATGGCTGACCCGGATTTTTGGAAAGTGCCGGTGAAAACGCTGACCGATCCTGCCTACCTCAAAGACCGGATGAAGGATTACAAACCCGATACGGTTTCCTGGAATGCGGCCATTACCTACGGCCGATTCAAGGAGAGTGAGGAAACGACCCACTATTCGATTGTGGATAAAGAAGGAAACGCGGTTTCGGTGACCACCACCCTGAATGACAGTTACGGTTCGCGCACCGTGGTGACCGGCGCCGGGTTTATCCTGAACAATGAAATGGACGATTTCAGCGCCAAACCCGGCGCTGCCAATATTTACGGCGCTGTCGGTGGCGAAGCCAACGCCATTGCGGGCAACAAACGTCCGTTGAGCAGTATGACCCCCACCATTGTGACCAAAGAAGGGAAAAACTGGCTGGTCGTAGGTACGCCCGGCGGTACCACTATTCCTACCAGCGTTTTTCAGGTGATTGTCAATCTCGGCGAATTTGGCCTGACTTTGCCCGAAGCGGTGCAGCGCAAACGTTTTCATCACCAATGGAAGCCCAACCAAATTTCCATCGAAGAAGGGTGTTTCAGTGAGGAGGTGCAGGCTAAATTAGAAAAAATGGGCCATAAAATCGTCACCCGTTCGCCCATTGGCCGGGTGGATGCAATTGTACGCCTGCCTAATGGCAAATGGCAGGGCGTAGCCGACCAGCGCGGCGACGACGCGGCGGCAGGGTATTAATTTTATTGAAGCCGACCCTTTGTGTCGTGTTGGCCGCGCTCTTTGGCGCGTACAGCGTTTTTTACACGTAAAAAGGTAAATCGCCGGTGTTTACTTCTGCTAAATCAGCAAAATTGGCGCCGCCGACGCGCGAAATGACAAAAAATAGCGGAAGTATCAGCCACATAAAGACCGCCCGTCCTGATTCCGATTAATCGGAATGGGACTATTTCCTTCCTCCTATTCTTTTAATCATGCCTGCAATCAAATTACGCCCCGCGACATTACACGACCTGCCCCTGCTTCGGCTGTGGGACGAGCAGCCGCACAACATTGAGTCTGATCCGAACGACGACTGGAACTGGGAGACGGAACTGGCCCGCACACCATCCTGGCGCGAGCAGTTGATGGCCGAACTGGATGGCCGCCCCATCGGTTTTATTCAAATTATTGACCCGGCCCTCGAAGAAACGCATTATTGGGGCGAGGTGGCGCCCGATCTCCGCGCCATTGATATCTGGATCGGCGCCGCCGAAGACCTGGGACGAGGTTATGGAACGCAAATGATGGAACTGGCACTGGTGCGCTGTTTTTCCGACCCGAAGGTAAATGCCGTATTGATTGACCCGCTGGAAAGCAATGTGCGGGCGCAGCGCTTTTATGAACGCCTCGGTTTCAAATTCGTGGAAAAGAGGCGCTTCGGCGAAGATGATTGTTTCGTTTACCGGCTGGAACGCCCTGATCCCGACAAAAAGACGCTTGTTTGAAACACAGAAAGCGGCATTCATCTCCTGCATCCTGCCTTTCGGTATCATTTGTTTGTCGCATGGTTGCATGAGGCAGCACTTTTGAATCAACAAATGATAAAAATGCTGCTATGAAATTTTTCAAATTGTTCTTGGTTCACGCACTAATCGTTGCGATGGCTGCGTGTCGTAATGAAGCTCCGGATGCATGGTTGCCCGGCAATATACAGCAACCTAATCCGGTACCCCCCCACGCTTTGCTCAAGCGCATCCAATATGCCGTGAATGACCATTATTCGATGGTGTATAATGCTCAAAATCAATTGACCCGAATGTCATTTCAATGGCAATTCGAACCCGAAGATCCTGCCATGATCAGAACCCTTGTTTATGATTTTCAGTATGATGCAACTCAAAAGTTGGTCGGCCTGACATACTCAGGAGGGTTTAAGCTGCGCTATTTTTACAAAGGCGCGCTTATTGACAGTATCCTGGAATATTATCCCGGCGGCGATTTGCAGGCGAGTTACCATTACGGCTATGCTTCCGGCCGAATTGCTCATATACTCCGAACCGTTGCCGGTATCGGAGGGGAGCCGGCAGCAAAGTATCGTTATGTACTCGACTACGACAAAAACGGAAACCTGAGCAGGATAGCGACCACTGAAATACTTCCCAATGGACAACACCAATTGCTCGAAACCGTGGAATACCTCGATTTTGACGAAGAATTGAATACCGCCAACTGGCTGCAACATTACCCCTACCTCCCACAGGTTCGCTGGCAGTTCAACCACCCTCGACAAATTCGAACCTGGACCATGCATTCGGGAGAAGTCAACCTGCAACATTCATATCGCTATGATGGGTTAGGCCGACCGGTTTCCCGTATTACTACCCGACAAGGTATGGTGACCGATAGTTTGATTTACCAGTACAACTGATAAATCGGCACAGGATCGTGTTCCAACAAAAAGCCCTTCCGGCATGTACGCATCATGGAAGGGCTCTTCTTTACAAGGTTATCTTCGCCACTAGTGCCGCATCCTGCGAATCGCATAGCAATGAAATTGGCTATTTTTTCGGCTCCTTAGGCGCGAGAAGGGCGAAATACGGGATATTTTAACCGCCGAGCAACGACAGGAGGCGGAAAAAGAGACATAGGCATTGCTTTGTCATTCGCCGGATGC
>JANRLZ010000096.1:0-5495 GCA_033762055.1 Saprospiraceae bacterium | reverse complement strand
AAGCAGATAAGGAACATCCTGTGCGTGATATTGGCGGGAGAGGACTTCCGCACTGATATTGGAGTGCGGTACCGGCGCATTTGCGCCAACGCGGGTGGCCTGCACCACTACTTCCGACAGCTTTTTGGGGGCAAGGGTTTTGACCGAATCGGTTTGCGCCACGACGGGTAGCAGGAAAACGACGTTCAGGCATGCAGCGGTTGTGACACGCCGGGCAAAACGCAACAAAAAATTAAACATGAAACAGTAAAGAAAGGAAGTCGTTTGCACGACCTCGAAGTGAAACATCCGCCTCCCGAAGGGGCTTCGGGCGCGTAGTGATGCCACTACCCTCTCAATTCCTTACCCAAAATTACTTGGGCAAGTTCGATGGGTGTAATCTCAGGTCGGTAAAACACCAACCACCCCAATGAGTGGCTGCAAAGGTCGGTGTTTTGTACGACATGGCACACCAAGCGGATACTTTTTTGGATATTTGTGGTCCAAACCATCCGCCGCAAAACGAACATACGCGACAGCATGGAAGAAAACGGTGGAATCCCGGCCTTTGAGCGGGACCGCCGTCGTTCCATCCCGACCTGTGTGCGGGATGTCTGCATAAAGGGGCGGGCAGATCAACTGCTCGCCCCGCTTTTTTGAAGGACATCGGCTATTTTACACTTCGAGCCCCGTCAACAATATATGGATAGTCCTTATGTTTTTTTGTTATACCTTACTTAATCAGAAGCAATTTCCCTTGACCGGACTGCCATAAGGTTTCAGTATGAGGGAAATACCGATGTAAAGAATCAGACCAGGATTGATTGGCGGGAAGAACTTTTTGTCCGGGGGTCAAATGCTGTAATTGATCGGTTATCTGGATTTTCGCGCCATACCGCAAGGCAAAGGCTTTCTGGTAAAATTTGATTTGATCGGCATGTTGTATTTTCTTCAGGCCGAACAAAACTGTGTACTCCATTTCATCCGGTTTGTCAAATTGCAGTTGTTTCATCAATAATCCGCCTTTTTCAGCATCATCCACGGCTTCCATTTTTTTCTGGTCGTACTGAATTTTTTCCCATATGTGGCGATAATGGGGAATACATAATGTGAGAGAACAACTAATCGCCGTCGCAGCAGCCCAATTTTTGTTGGGTATCATTCTTTTGCATGTTTCGGTGATAAATATCCCAAATAAAAGCGCAAAAAATGGATATAGCGGGGCGTCGTACCACTCCAGCTTAACCGGCGGATAAGAAATAAACAGGAAATATGCTGTTGTGATAATCAGCAGGTATAAATAAGCCTGTTTTATTAATCTCTGTCTTGCTGACAAAAAAGTAATCAGCGTGAAGGGTAAAAAATCAAGCAAGAAAAAATATCTTTTGAGGTCGGTAAAATTTTTGAAATAGAAATCAAAGGGCCTTACGTGCCACTTAATCCCCTCTCCTGAAAACCTGTTGAATTCAGATTTTTTTAGCAATTCCCAATATCCCGGATAATTCATCTCACGGAGAAGATAATATAAGGAGCACATTACCACAGTCAAAATGCCATAAACATACACCGAAGGGTTATGGTAAACTTTTTTAAAATTCCGGGGAAAACCTGCTATTAATGCCAAAAATGGAAGTAATAACAAACCGGGTATTCCCTTGCACAGGAAAGCAAGAAAGACAAGTACTGCCAAGCGGGGATACAGGTGTTTTGACGGCGTTCCGATCAATAAATACCTGAGAAAATAAAGCGTGTACCATAAAACAAAGAATGTCTGAACAGCATCCAGATCGGCAGTTCTTCCGATATGAGGACCAATAAAGCCACAAGATGCCCCAAAAAAAAGTACGCTTGTTATTCCGCAAAGGGTGGATTGTAAAGCGCTGACACAAAACCAATACAAAAGAATAAGCACCCCTAACGATGCTAAAATGGAGGGCAAACGGAGCGCAAGTTCATTGATTCCAACTATTTTCATGGACATCGCTTGCAACCATAAAACCAGAGGAGGTTTAAAATTCCAGGTATCGATCGTTCCGTCCATTGTGAAATGGAACCAGTTGCCGAGCGACAAAATTTCCAGACTGTTATTTACATATCGTGCTTCATCCCATTGAAAAATGGGGAAGTCTCCCAGGTTTTTTGCAAAAAGCACAGAGACAAGACTGATGCTGAGCAGTCCGCCAAGGTGAGCCAACAAAAATCTGTATTGTTTAGTCATCATTATCGTTCCACAATCGCTTACACAGCCAATGCCTGCCGGAAAAAATCATTCAGCGGTTTTCCCGCTTTAAAATAATCGGCGATAAAATCGGCCAGATCGGGTTGCAAACAGCGCTCCGGGTCATTATCGGCCATAAAATAAAATTCCTTGTGCGCAATCAGCGGTTCGGCTTTAGCGGCTTCCTTGAACTCCGGTGGAAGCACTTTGTTTTTTTCACCTTTTAACTCGCCGTATTTGGCGCTGAAATTCGGGTCGCTGAGCAAGGCGCGGAAAGCGCCCGGGTCCTGCATAATGGCCTTACGCAGCTTCGACAGCGGTTCTTTTTCCAAAAAGTAGGCGCCTCCACCCAGCATAAGATTGCCAAATTCAATTTGCATGTAATAGCCGGGAAAATGCAGGCTTTGCCGCCCTTTTGGCGTAAATACCGCCGCTACATGGGTTTTGTAGGGCGTTTTATCCGCTGAAAAACGCGTGTCGCGATAAATACGAAACAAACAATCCTTGGGCTGAATTTGAAAAGTCGGCTCGAAGGACCGGATTCGTTCGATCACGG
The DNA here is from genome assembly GCA_033762055.1 of Saprospiraceae bacterium. Classification (GTDB taxonomy): domain Bacteria; phylum Bacteroidota; class Bacteroidia; order Chitinophagales; family Saprospiraceae; genus M3007. Next base: position 2,742 of record JANRLZ010000096.1, on the reverse strand, counting down.
CGCCGATCAGTTGTTCGAAGGGTTTTTTAACAGCGTTTTCGTAGCGTTTTTTGTTTTTTTCAAACCAGTCCTTGTTGTTGTTCTGGTTTAAATCGTAGAGGAATTGCAAAAAGTCTGATTGTATCATAGCAATTAGTTGTTTTTATCTCAGCCGATCCAGCCCGTATTTTTTTATCACACGTCTTACTTTGTTCGGCCATTCCGGGTCGGCGGCGTAGCCGGGTTCTTTTTTGGCGGGATCGGCACTCATGGCTTTGAGAAAACACTCCAAATCGTCGGTCGGACACGCCAGTGCGTCGCGAAACCATTGGCGACTGTTCAAAAATGCCGCAAAATCACGTACCGAACTGCGGGTACTGTCGTACTTTCGAAAAGGCGCATCGGCCCCTTCATGCCACATGACAAACGTAGGGCCTTTCCAGATTTTGGTTGCGCGCATGCCAAACGGATTTTTGGCGTTCTGATACAAATAACTGGTAAAACCGGTGCTTTCCAGGATCGCAATGCCGATAAACGCCGTTGCCGGAATGCCTTCTTCTTTCTCAAGGGCTTTGGCCTCACGAATAAATTCTTCCACCAAAGTTACCGGTGCGCCAAATGAATCGGAAATAATCTGCGCCACAGCCCGGAAGTTATCTTCTGTTGGCTGTTGATCCGGTCGGCCGGGGTCGGATTGAGCATAAATAAACGAAAAGAAACACCAAAAACAAAGGGTAAAAAGGAGGGTAATCGGATGTTTTGAGCGCGTGTTCATTTTTTGAATAACCTGTAATTGAATTGTTTTTTCATTGATGTGCCCGAAAGCGGGGGATTAGACGGAAAAATGGTTGCGGGTTACACTGCGAAGGATGCAACAAACCGGGCAGCAAATTCACTGTTTAATATATGCTTGTACAGCCGAGCCAGCCTTGCCGCTCAAAACCAGCCAGTAGGCGCCGGCCGGCAACCTGCTTACATCCAGAATTGCTTCCTGCGCCTCGTCGTATTGCCACGATTTTTCGGTTTGCCCTTCTGCATTGATCAAAATAACGGATGAAAACCCTTTTTCTGCCCGAAGGGATACGATTCCATTGCCAGGGTTGGGCGACAGGCTAATGCGTCCCAGCGTTTGCGGTGTACGATTTGACAGGGTGGAAACGCCTTTCCCAATGGTATATTCACCCGCTCTTAATTGCGTAGGCCGCAATTGTCCCCAACGGTCGGTCGTGGAACTAAAGGTTATCTTGGTATAACTCGGCCACTCCTGCCAGGGGTGGCCCGGCCCGGGGCGATACAGCAGCAACACACTGTCTTCGGAAGGGCTGGTGGCAGCAAAAAGTTCGACATCCAGTTGGTCGGCCTGTCCCCTTCCATCGTAAAATATCGTGGCTTGTGCATCAAACCCGGGCGGAAAGGCATAAGCCGGCAAACCGCCGTATAACGACCAGTAGCGTTTGCTCAGCGCATATTGATTGGGGTTGGCGCCCTGGTCGTCGGGGGCAGCAAAATGGTGTTCGACCCTGAAAAAGACCGAATCGGCGCCACCCAGGCTGTTCACCGACAGGTTCCATTTGGCATCAACAAAATTTTGACTACCCGTTGTTTTCAACCATCGTTCGCCTTCCGAACGCGCTTGTAATATTTTTAGATTGGTATTGACAAAAACCAGTCGCGGCGCCGGACCAAAAGCCGGAAATGAAAACTGCAACACGGTATTTTCACCGGATACCAGCCCGCTGCGGTATTGTTTTTGTCCGTCCGACATCAGGAAGGTAAATTCCAGCGGCACATTGTCGTGAAATTCCGGCGCGCCTCTCTTTTTTTGTTTGACTTTAACCCCTACCAATGTCGGCGCGTCAATGGGTGAAAACACAATTTGAAACGAATCAATGGAAAAATCGGGGTATCCGCCGGCAAACACCCAGTCGTCGAAGAAATCGTGCAAATTCAAACCGGTTGCGGCCTCCAGTTTGTCGCGAAAATCCGCGCTGCTCCAGGCTTCAAAATTCGTCTGTGCCAGCGCGGCCCGACACCCCACCCGAAACAGGCTGTCGCCCATGTAACCGCGCAGGTTGTGCGCCACCGATGCGCCTTTGTTGTACACATGCACGCCGTAAGTCAGGCTGTGCGGCAAACCGGAAACTGCCCGGTAGCCGCCTTCGTTGACATGCGCCGTTTGTAAAATGCTGAGGTGATTGCTGCGCACGGCGTTTTGAAACGCTGCCTTTCCGTATGCTTTTTCAGCGAAAAGATGCTCGCAGTACGAGGCCCAGCCTTCGTTCAGCCACATGTCTTCGGCGGTGGAGCAGGTAGCAAGATCGCCCCACCAGTGGTGACTAAGTTCGTGGGCCCAAAGCGATTCAAAATTGAGCGAACCGTCAATAAAAGCCCGTCCGATGGCTACATTGGTCGCATGTTCCATCGCCCCGGAGTTGAAGGGCACAAGCGAGTACCCGATTTTTTCCCATTGATACGGGCCGAACCAGTCTTCGTAGGCTTGAAGCGCGATCGGTAGTTTATTGAAAGTGGTGCGAACCTTGTTGGTATCGGTCGGCGCGGCGGCTATTTCAACGGGAATCAGCACATTGTCGGCGCCGGGATATTCGCGGCGGAAAGTAGTGTAGGGGCCAATAGCAAAACACGCGAGATAGGAAGGGATGGGCTCGTCGAGTCGCCAGGTTCGCCACAGCGAATCGGCGGCAATACTTTCGGCAACCAGCGTACCATTGGCGAAACCGGGTTTGGTAACCGGACTCAGGATGG
>JANRLZ010000095.1:0-7623 GCA_033762055.1 Saprospiraceae bacterium | reverse complement strand
CACGCCGACACGCCGACACGCCGACACGCCGACACGCCGACACGCCGACACGCCGACACGCCGACACGCCGACACGCCGACACGCCGACACGCCGACACGCCGACACGCCGACACGCCGACACGCCGACACCTAATTATCGTATGTGGTTTTCTTGCGTCGCTTCTTTCATTTTTTACATTGACGGCCCAAACGCCAATTTGTGATCCGTGTGTGACGCTTGAATCTTCTGCTTCAACTCCAACGATTTCTATTGCCGGGCTTAACCCGCTTCGACCAACTTGCAGCGCTTTTACCGTCTCCACAGGATCAGTGACGAATGAGGAAGACTGTGAAAACACCTATTTGTTTACCCTCATTTTTGCAACCCCGGATTCTCCTTCCAGTCAAAATCCCATAGCAACCGTGTTTGACGATGTTGTTTATACAGGTACCTACCCCTTGATTTCAACAACGTACTCGATAGGCCCAAGCCGGATGACGATGATTTTTAGCGTTACCATACCGGCTCTGACCACCACCATCCTGAATTTTCCATTTTCTGTTGTTGGAAACGGACAAGTAACACCGGATTCGCAGTGGGAGGTACTACTGTCTGAACAGGCATTAAACGACAATGGTCAGCCATGCGAGGCAATAACGCCTTACTCACTGACTCCCAATACCCTGAATTGGTTCCCTTATCGAATCATCCGCGGCACAAAAACTATTACGGAGTTGACTGCCGGCGCAAATCCCATTCTGGCGCCGCTTTTACCTGGAGCAAGCAATGCAACCAATATTTTGTTGATTCCTGAATCGGGTAGCAGCGATGCGCCGATGCTCATTATAGATGATTACTACTCATTTGGTGCATTGATTTCATCCAACAAAGAATTTTTGACCACTTCAGGTGCAACCATAAAGGTTGAAAGTGGCGAGACCTTTAATTTCATCAATATGAACCTTTACACCTGTTCCAATTTGGCGCAGGGTATCGTAGCTGAACCCGGGGCAAACCTGAGTATTGAAGCCAGCACAATCAGTGATTGCCGCTTCGCCGTTAATGCCAAAACAGGCGCATCGCTTTCTGCCGTCAATACCCTTTTTTCCGACAATTACATCGGGATCAATCTCGACATGAGCGAGGCGCCCGAATTGGGGAAGCGTTTGTCTGGTCTTAGATTGTTGAATAACACCTATACAACCAATCAGGCTGCCATCAACCCGCCATTCAACGGAATGCCCGAATCGGTGGAGGCCCGAGGTTATTGCGGCATTCGTCTGACGGATTACCGGGATTTCAATGTGTGGGATAACAACACTTTCAGCAGGTTGGCGAATGGATTGATTGTGATAAAAAGTACGCTGAACATTGGCAATATGTCATTTGATGACATGAACTCCGTCGGCTCAGCGGTTTATCCGCTGGAAGGATACGGCATCCACCTTGCCGGAAAAGGCAGTCGTCCGTATTGGGGACATATCAATGAGAACTGGACGAACATGACTTTCAACAACTGTAAAACCGGCATTTATGCCAACCGTTACTCGGCTGAAGTAGATAATATTGTGATGACCAATGTGGGGACGGGCATTGACTGGACGCAAAGTTATAAGGCGGAAATCCGCATCAGAACGAATCAAATTTCCGCAAGAAATTTTGGCATCAGGTCGTATCACAACGAACCGCTTTTCGAAAGAAGTGCGCTGAGTGACAATACGATCACCATCACAACGGCGGGAGGTGTAGCCACTCCTGTGACGGGTATAGATTTACAGGAGCGCGGCATCGGCGACGGCCTTGACGGCGGATGGCCGGTGTTGAGCAACTCGGTCACCATGAATGCCGGCGGACGGGGCATCCTGTACCGGAACGGAACAAGCGGAATTTTGGATCGCAATACCGTCATCAACCTCACCCAACCCAACAACTATACCGGTATCCTGACGGAGGGCGATATCTTTGCCAATATTTCGCGCAACACGATTTCACAGAACGGCGCCATCGGGCTGGGAACCGCCCAGGGCCTTATTTCTTCCGCCGGCACGGCGAATACCTACCAGTGCAACTGTATTGACAATACGCATATCGGCGCACAGTTTTACGACTTGGCCGATTTTTCCGACGCCGTACGCGGGAACAACCTGAATACGCACAACATTGGGCTGCAACTCGGCGCCGCCGGGGTAGGCGACGTATTTATCGGAAGACAAAATCGCACCGGAAACCTGTGGGATCTCAGCCAGATTCCGGGCGGCGGATTCGGCGGAGTGAATTGGGGCGACCCTGATTTATCAAGATTTTTCGTCCCTGGCGTCATGGGTTCCAATCCGGAACACCCGCCGGTGGATCCGCCGAATCTTTGGTTTTTCCCTTCCGGCGGCAGCTCTTTTGCCTGCGCCAACGCCTGCATTTTCCCTCCGGGAACCGGCGTGCCGCCGAGGGCGCTGGAAACTCCGACGCCTACCTACCTGGATCAGGCCATTGTGACCGGCAATTTGAGCAGTCACCCGGATGTTGTCTGGAAAGGAAATTACCGTTTGTACCGAAAAATGCTGCGGCAGCCGGCCATGGAACAATATGCGCCGATCTATGCAACATTCAAGTCAAACCACGCCAATCTGCCCAGCGGCAAGTTGGCCTATATTGCAGAAGAACGGGCGACGCTGTTCACGCTTAACAGTAGCGATAGGGCAAGCGACCTGAATTACCGCAGCAGCATCGGACAGCAAACGGCGGCGCTCCGGGCAATGGACAGTTTGATTCGGGCCGGCGGAACGGTGGATATGAACCAGTACAATGCGCTCCGACAACAAAAGGCGACCAATGAAATTAACTACGCCGCTTTTTTGCAAGGTATTCAAACGCTTCGGCAGCAAAAAATACAAACCCTGCTGACATTGAATGCGGGCGTAGGCGCCGCCACACCCATTATTGCCAACCATAAGTCGGTCAACGGTATCCTGTTGAATCTGCTCTTGAATGATGAGGATGCGCCCTCCCCGGCCGATCTTGCCTTGCTGGTCGCAATAGCCGGGCAATGCCCGATTGAAGGCGGAGACGCGGTATATGAAGCCAGGGCTTTTGTAGGAAGACTGACGGGACAAACTTTCGACGATGCTCTGCTTTGCGCGGGCGGCAACAGGCCGTCGCAAGGGCGCGAGAGCGATCCGACTTTGGGCAAAAGCGACATCATTCTTTACCCCAACCCGGCTACCGGTATCCTTCAATGGAGCGGGACGGGAGTTGAAGCGGTCAGGGTACGAGTGTTCGATTTGCAGGGTGCGCTTGTATTCGACCAGTTGGTTAACGATGCCCTGGTTAATGCAAGGGCTTTGCCAAACGGCATCTATGTGGTACAACTCTCGGATCAGAGCGGTGCGCTTCTGACGGCGCAGAAAATTGTATTGCAGAAATAAGTACATCAATCGGCGCGGGACGGGGGTTGAAAACGCCTGTCCCGCGCCTAAACCTCTCACATGCTATGCTTCGAATCATTTCACTCTTGTTGTTTAACCTGAGCATAAGCGGCTCGGTATCGGCCCAAAAACACGACAATATCTGGTTGTTCGGCTACGATTACGACCCCGGCGGATTAAAAGAAGGCATCCGTTTTCAGTTTGATGATTCTTTGAAAATCAGTTATGAAGGAAGAGCGATGGATTTTGCCACCACTTCGGCCTTTTTGTCCGATTCAAATGGCAACCTGCTGATATACAGCAATGGCTGCTATATCGCAAATTCGCAGGGTGAAGAAGTGGAAAATAGCGCAGGCTTAAACCCGGGTATCATGTACAATATTTTTTGTGCCGACGGTTATGGATACAACATACCCAATGGTATGATTTCAGTTCCGGACCCTGAAAATCAAAATCTTGTACATTTTTTTCACTATCCGTTGGTGGACAATCAAAATCCGGTAGCAAAAAACATCTTACATACATTAGTTGATCTTTCTGCAAATAGCGGTTTGGGATCAACGGTATTTAAAAACAAAGCCATCGTACAGGATACGATAAGTCGCGACGGTCTTCATGCGGTTAAACACGCCAATGGCCGAGACTGGTGGATTATCGCAGCCAAACATGCCGTTAATGAATATTACTTGATTTATGTAGGCGCCGACACAATAATGGCGAAGGGGCAGATAACGGGAGCGGGGCCAACTACACCTGGTTCGCGAGGTGAATTCTGTTTTTCTCCCGACGGATCAAAGTTGGCGCGTTTTAATACGGTTGACGATCTTCGAATATTCGATTTTGACCGCTGCAGCGGCGTACTGTCCAATCCGGTATTTATCCAGATCAACAACGAGGAAGACATCAACTATTATGCAGGGCTTGCCTGGTCTGCCGATGGGCGATATTTGTATGCCGCCGAAATACAACACATTTTACAATTTGATACCTGGGCTGCTGATATTGCCGCCACCCAAAAAAAGGTGGCGGAGCGGCCACCTATCCCCTCTCCATCAATGGCCTACCTTGAGTTGGGGCCGGACGGACACATTTATGGCCGGTCTTTGGGAGGGAACTGGTGTGTTCATCGCATCAAATATCCGGAGCGAGGCGACACGGCCTGTCAGGTGGAGCAATGTTACTACTGGCTGGATTTTCCCTTTGGCAATCTGCCTCATTTTCCCAACTTCCGTCTGGGGCCTATAGACGGTTCGTCCTGCGATACGCTGGGGCTCAACAACCTGCCGCTGGCGGGTTGGCGTTATGACAAAACGGGCGGGCTGAGCGTTGATTTTACTTCCGTATCCTGGTATGAGCCGGTCAACTGGTGGTGGGATTTTGGCGACCCGGCATCGGGCGTTTCCAATCAGTCAACCGCGCGTAATCCGGCGCACACATTTTCTTCTCCTGGCGCCTATGAGGTTTGTCTTACGGTGGGCAACGCCAACGGCAGCGATACCAAATGTCGCATGCTGTGGCTGGAGACGGTAAGCACCGACGCGGCAGCAGATCAGGATGGGGGCTACCGCATTTATCCCAACCCGAGCACCGGCCTTTTGCAATGGAGCGGGACGAGCGGCGAAGCGGTATGGGTTCGGGTTTTTGATTTACGGGGAACGCTTGTTTTTGAGCGGCAGGCTGAAAACGCCCGGGTTGATCTGGGGCGCTTGCCGAACGGCATTTACTTCGTGCAACTCTCGGATATGAAGGGCAGCGTCCTGACGGCGCAAAAAATTACTTTACAGCAATAACCTAAACGACTGGATCATACTCCCGGGCATTTTTTATTTCCCTCAGATTTGACAGATTTAATGTCTGCGGAATCTGCGAAACAATCTGCGCTCATCTGCGGGAAATAAAAAATGCCCGGGGTATGCCCCGTACACCATCTTTCGATTATGTTACGTCATTTTTTCTTTTTGCTTTGTTTTTTCTGCGTTGCCTGGTCGGTTTGTGCCCAAAAACACGACAATATCTGGTTGTTCGGTTACGACTATGATCCGGGCGGATTAAAAGAAGGCATCCGATTTCAGTTTGATGATTCTTTGAAAATCAGCTATGAAGGAAGAGCGATGGATTTTGCTGCCACATCTGCTTTTTTGGCAGATTCGAGTGGAAGCCTCCGGGTCTATAGCAATGGCTGCTATGTCGCTAATGCCGAAGGCAATGAAATTGAGGGTACTGAAGGATTAAATCCCGGAACAATGTATAATCTTTTCTGTGCACATGGCTATGGTTATAACATGCCACAGAATACCATAGTAGTCCCCGCATATACTACCGGAGCTGAGGAGTTTCATTTTTTTCATTCACCGGTAACAGGCAATATTTCAAAAAATCTGTTAACAACATTAGACTTGTTGTGATGTAAGGCATTGAGAATCAATGGTTGTATTTTTGTCCTTTAAAAGGACTCTTATGGGATTTGGTCATACAGTTATCCGCAATGAACGCCAATGGAAAGCAACAACAGGCTTGAGCCAATCAAAATTTCTTGAATTATCTCAAGCATTTGGGCTGGCTTATGAAGGCATTTTTGGATGTTCAATTCAAGATCGCCAAAGCCATTCAAGTCAGGAGGCCATATTTCGTTCTTATGAAGATCTGCTGTTCTTTTTGTTATTCAGTTTAAAGTCTGGTTTGACTTATGATGCGCTGGGGGCTGTTTTCGATTGTGATGGGTCAACGGCAAAAATCAATCAAACACTTGCTTTGCCCATCCTTCAGGCTTCTTTAACTCAAATGGGCTTGTTGCCAAAGCGAGCGTTTTCATCGGTGGAAGATTTTGAAGCCTATTTTGCAAAACATGACACTTTGCTCATAGACGGCACAGAGCAACAAATCCAGCGATCAAAGGATAATTCGGTTCAAAAGGCACATTTTAGCGGTAAAAAAAAGTCATACCGCTAAAATGCTCGTAATCAGTTCGGTTGCCAAAGTCATTTTGTACATCAGTAGAAGTTACGTCGGCTCTGCCCATGACTTTGGCATTTTAAAAGAGGAATTTCCTCCGCAAAAAGCATGGTTCGCCCGCTTCAATATTCGACTTGATTTAGGTTTTCTAGGCTTTTCAGATTTGTATCCGTGTCGTCAATTATACATCCCATTCAAAAAGCCAAAGAAAAACGATTTGTCACAGGAGGCAAAAGCGGAAAATAAAGTTCAAGCGGCTCAAAGGGTAAAAGTTGAACACAGCATTGGTGGTCTTAAGCGGTATCGAATCCTGTCTGATAAACTACGAATGCGCGATCCAAAACTATATGATTCTATTGTCGGAATTTGTGCCGGACTTTGGAACTTAAATTTGATAACTCATTGATCCTCTTAGCAAAACATGTCTATTAATTAAATACGAGCCTGATGAAAATCAATATACCACTATATACAAAAATATGCCGGTAATAATAGATTCCATTACAGGTGACGGTCTTCATGCAGTACGTCATGCCAATGGTCGCGATTGGTGGATAATTACCGCTAAAGAGCGCAGTAACAAATATATTGTTGTTTGTTTAACATCGAATGGGCTGACCTATTCCGAACAATCATTAGGAGAATCAACGTGGAGCGGCTCAGGTGGAGAGTTCGTTTTTTCTCCCGACGGATCGAAGTTGGCGCGTTTTAATACGGTTGACGATCTTCGAATATTCGATTTTGACCGCTGCAGCGGCGTACTGTCCAATCCGGTATTTATCCAGATCAACAACGAGGAAGACATCAACTATTTTGCCGGTCTTGCCTGGTCTGCCGACGGGCGATATTTGTATGCCGCCGAAATACAACACATTTTACAATTTGATACCTGGGCTGCTGATATTGCCGCCACCCAAAAAAAGGTGGCGGAGCGACCGGAGGCGCTGTCGCCTTATTTAGCTTACCTTGAGTTAGGGCCGGACGGATACATCTATGGCCAGTCTTTGGGAGGAACCAGATGTGTTCATCGCATCAAATATCCGGAGCGAGGCGACACGGCCTGTCAGGTGGAGCAATGTTACTACTGGCTGGATTTTCCATTCGTCAACATGCCTCATTTTCCCAACTTTCGTCTGGGGCCTATAGACGGTTCGGCCTGCGATACGCTGGGCCTCAACAACCTGCCGCTGGCGGGTTGGCGTTATGACAAAACGGGCGGGCTGAGCGTTGATTTTACTTCCGTATCCTGGTATGAGCCGGTCAACTGGTG